>VXNX01000004.1:8957-39161 GCA_009840385.1 Candidatus Dadabacteria bacterium | reverse complement strand
CCCCCCCCCCGCCCTGACCGCCACCCTGCCTGCCGGGCGAAGTATCCGGGATTGCTCCTCGTTAAGATCTAGAAACTCGGAAATTCTCTCCATGACTTATCCTTGCGAATGCCCGGTTTTCCTCACCGCGCCGTCTTTTACCCTGCAGAGATCCACATAATCGCAGTAGGAACAGGGGCGATTCTTTGACATCTTGAGGGAATGGGTCTCCTGATTCTCCTCTTTTTTCCCCACGTAGGGAGGAAAAAACCCTTTTTTTATGTTCTCCACGTAGTATTCCGCAATCGAGACCGCTTCATTCAGAGAAAGGTCTTTGGACAAAACGCTGTCTCCGGGTTTTCCGATTGAGAGATAAGAACCCCGGGAGGGGGTAACCCCTTCTTCGAGCAGCGCCCTCAGGTAAAGAGGAAGTTGCAGATTTTTAAAATCAAAATATTTCCTGTCACTTAAGCCCCCGATCTTGTAATCGATAACCGCGGCGTTTTCCTCACTGTCTCCGTGGACATCGACCCTGTCTATTTTCCCGCTGATTTCGGCATTTGCGATGCGAAACTTCACGTTCTTTTCAAAAAACCGGGGGATAAATTCATCTTTTCCGATCCTTTGGATCTCATCGGAGATGAAATTCGGCAAAATAAAGTCAAAGAACCTTCTTTTCTCCATCTCGGCCACGCTTTTTGGGAGATGGGAGAAAAACCCCGGTTTCGTTTCGTACTTCTTCCTGAGTTTCTCGTAGACATCGAAGATACGGCTTGCCTGCGGCAAGTCGGAACCCTCTGCGAAAACCGTTTCCATAAGCTCTTTCAGGATGGCGTGGGCAAGTGAGCCGAGATCAAGCTGCGATGCCTTTTGTTCTTCGGGGTCTTTCACCATGCCGAGCTTTAGTATTTCCCGCGAAAAATACATAAAAGGACATGTCCCGTAGGTTTCAAGCTTTGTGGGTGAGAAGGTGTCCGGGGGAGATGGAGCGTTGCGAAGAACCCCTTCAAAATCCGTATAATCCCCCTCAGGCTCAAGTCTTTTTCTTTCAGCGGAAATACCCCCGGAGATATGACCGACGATATCTGAACCGTAGTATTGGCTAAGAACCTCAACAATCTCCGGGTCGCCATTCCCTGCCCCCGAGGGTAAAAAGCAGTGAAGCAGAGCATCTTCCCTTGAAAATATTTCTCCCAACTCCGGGGAAACCTCAGACTCAGAGCTTTGCGGCGCGGGGGAAATCCCCATTTCCTCAAGAAAATCGGAGGGGTTTATCTCCCTTGATCTCTGATCGTAGCGGAAGTGGGAGAAGAAGACCTTCTCGGAAGCCGAAGCACTCAGGGTGGAGAAAAGATGTTTTTCCTTCTCGTAATGGAAACCTTCCTCGTCAAAAACCCTTTTTTTAAGCGCCCGGTTTATTTCCACCTTCTCTCTGAGCTTTAGAACGGGGTCTAGGGGAAGAGCAGAGGGAAAAGAAGTATCCGAAAGGCCGACCAGGAAAAGAAACCCGGGATTTATGCCGCGTGCCGCGGAAAAATCAATAACGCTTACCCTCTGTGAATCGGCATCGCATGGAGTTTTATAAGGAACCGTCCTCTCCCCCATAAACTCATCCAGGAAAAGAAGATACTCTCCGGAGTCTGAGACCCGGAAATCAAATTCATCGTAAGAAAAGGAAAGTTCCCTTAAAAAAGAGAAAAACTCATCGAAACACTCCCTGGTCGTCTTATTTTTCTCTATAAGCAGCGCAGAACTCTCAGAAACTCCGAGTTCTGAAAAAATCTTCCTTAGATCAGAAGTCATCGCGGCAAAGCTTCTTCTTCCGAACTTTGACGATACAGAATCAAGCGCCAGGCCTATATCACGGGCGACTTCGGAGAGCTGGGGATCCTGCTCCGCTATATGTTCTAAAATCCTCTTCCAGCCCACAATACCGCTTACGGTTCTGTATTTCTTGTCCGCGGAAGAAGTCTCCTTTATGAGGTTGATGCAGCGCCGCGAGAGGTCAGGTTCCTTCAGGTAGAGAACAAAAAGCGGGTTTGAGAGAAGCGCGATCAGGTCGTTTCTGTGAAAATTGCCTGACTTTAAGCGAAGGATATCGCCTGCGAGGCGTCCGTATGCACTTCCCGCCAGGGTCCCGGAATTCCTGAGGTCAACCGCAACCCCGTTTTTCTCGAATATATTGACTATGGAGCGACCGCGCTTCTGAGCTGACCTCACAAGAACCTTGAAATCAGAGGCTTTCCGCTCCTCATCCAAGATGAGCTTTTTGATCGTCCTTGAAACGTATTCAATCTCGTCGTGAGAGTCGCGAAACTCCCCAAACTCCCTTTGTGTTTCAGTGGCTGGGGTTTGCTCCGTCATTGCGAAATCCTCTTCATAGGCCACAGAAGCTTCGCTGAACCTGCCCAGAAGGCAGTTTCTGTATTCGTCTAGGTCGCCGAAATCGCTCAGGAAGAAGAAGGTTTCTGAAACCGCTGAAGAAAGGCTCTTTATGACGTCAAGTTCGCAAAGGGTAAAATCGGAAAAACCGAAAATCACGAGTCTTTTTGCCGACGGGAAAAACGGGGCAAGCCCCTCCCTGCTCAATTCTTCTGAAACGACGCGGACGGAATCCGCATCGTCAAGAAAACCTTTTTCCGCCACAAGCGCTTCGTATTTTTCATAAACAAGCCCTATATCCGAGAGCTTTTTGCGAAGACCGCGCGCCTTGATTCTCTTGGCGGACCCGACAAACTCCCCCATGGAGACTTTGCTTTGCTTAAGTTTTGAAACAATGGAAGCTGTGGCATTAAGAAAATCCCGGTTCTGGGAGAATTCCCCGAAAACCTCAAGGTTCTCCGAGACCGATTCCGCCGCTTTTCTGGTTACGGATAAAGCCTGGGTCCTTGATATCCTTTTCTTTTTTAGGTTCGGGGACGCCTCGTTTACAAAGTCCGAAAGTTCGTAGAACGTAAGCAGGTTTTTCCCCCACACTCCCTCGCCGGAGTAACAATCTTCTATTTCCTGTACAACCGAGACGTCGGGGAGAAGAAAAAGGGTCGTCTCATCGCTTGGGTTAAGCCCGTATTTTTTGAAAAGATCTTTGAAAGTGGATTGTTTTGGGTGATAAATTAGCTTCATCTAGTAAAGAAGTTGTCCCAGATTATCCATC
Source organism: Candidatus Dadabacteria bacterium (assembly GCA_009840385.1). Lineage (NCBI taxonomy): Bacteria > Pseudomonadati > Thermodesulfobacteriota > Candidatus Dadabacteria > Candidatus Dadabacteria bacterium. The sequence continues at coordinate 36,028 of VXNX01000004.1, read as the reverse complement.
CGCAACCACCTGAAATATAAATTCAGCAAATGCCCGGATATGTATTTAAGTATTACTCAAGAAGCATTTTTCTCTACAGGCAGGTCTTCTACCGCTTCAGGAATCCCCTGAAGAATATGGATCTTTTTCGCCTTCATGATGTTCTTGCGCTTGGAGAGAAAATACCTTTTATGCTTGCTGTAGCGGCCCCAGATTCTCACTCTGCTCCCGTTCTCAATGCCTTCCACAAAACCCCTGGCGTAGATGTTTATTCTTTTTTCCGGATCATCTTCGAAGAACCGAAACAAGGTGAACTTCCTTCCGTTCGCCATTTTCTTGAACTCCAGTTCGCCCACCTGTCCGTCAAGAGTGAATATTTTTCTATGAAACTCATCGCGGGAGGAGAGAACCTCGGAGATGGTTGCGGTTGGCGGTTCAAGTTCTCCGATGTCGGTATAGGTCTTGTAAACCTCTTCTTTTCCGTAAGAAGAAACCGGAAACACCAAAAAGAGCAGAAAAACAAAAAGAATTTTTCTCATTTTTCCAACCGCCGAAAATATTCTACACCGCCAAGCGGTCATCCAAAGCCCATGGCCCTACGAAACCGGTTTTGTCATTGACAGCGGGTCAAGAACCCTGTCGAGTTCCTCATCGGAAAGCACTCCCTTTTTCCTGGCGACTTCCCTGACTGTGCTCCCCGAAGCGTAGGCTTCCTTCGCGATCGCGGCCGCGTTGTCATAACCTATGATCGGCGCGAGGCTTGTGCACATGGCGAGACTCTGCTCAATGGTCTCTCCGCAGCGTTCCTCATCCGCATCTATCCCGGAGATGCACTTGTCGACAAACACGGTGCAGACCCTCGAGAGAAGCCTTATCGACTGAAGAAGGTTGTCCGCCATCATGGGCATCATCACGTTAAGCTCGAAATTCCCCGACTGCCCTCCGATCGTTATCGCCGCGTCGTTCCCGATCACCTGGGCCGCGACCTGCGTAACCGACTCCCCGATCACCGGGTTAACCTTCCCCGGCATAATCGACGAACCAGGCTGTATGGCGGGCAGAAGGATCTCTCCGAAGCCGCAACGCGGACCGCTTCCAAGCCACCGTATGTCGTTTGCTATCTTCATCAGGCTCACGGAGACCGTCTTGAGCGCTCCGCTTGCCTGGACAACCGCGTCCTTTGACGCCTGGGCCTCAAAGTGGTTTTTCGCCTCCCTGAACTTAACCCCCGTAGCCTCGCTTATCCTCGCCGCCACCTTCTTCCCGAAACTTTTATGGGTGTTTATGCCGGTTCCGACCGCGGTTCCGCCTATGGCGAGTTCCGAAAGGTCGTTTCTTACCCCCTTTAACCTCGAGATTCCGTGGTCAACCATGCTCGCGTACCCGCTGAACTCCTGGCCGAGCCGTATAGGGGTGGCGTCCATAAGGTGGGTGCGTCCTATCTTGACTATGTGGTCAAACTGTTTCGCCTTTTTCGAGAGCGCGTCGCGCAGATACTCAAGCGACGGTATGAGGTCTTTTTCGATCGCCTCAAGAGAGGAAACATGCATGGCCGTGGGGATCACGTCGTTGCTTGACTGGCCCATGTTCACGTGGTCGTTCGGATGCACACGGGTCTTCCCTTTGAGTATTTCGGTCGCCCTGTTGGCTATCACTTCATTCGTATTCATGTTGGTCGAGGTGCCGGAGCCCGTCTGGAAAACGTCAACCACGAAATGATCGTCAAGCTTTCCGTCGACAACCTCCTGCGCGGCCCTCGCTATGGCCCGCGCCGTACCCTTTTTAAGAAATCCGAGTTCCGCGTTTGTCTGTGCCGCCGCGAGTTTCACAAGGCCCATGGCCCTTACGAATTCCCTTGGAAGAGTGCGGCCGCTTACGGGGAAGTTCTCAACCGCCCTTGCGGTCTGCGCCCCGTAATAAGCGTCCGAGGGAACTTTCATCTTTCCCATGGAATCGGATTCCACTCTGTATTTTGTCTTAGCCATTTAAGATTTCCTCCAGATAATTGTCAATGCCCAGTCAAGGGGTTTATTATGCCACAAACAAAACCGGTTTCATAAGAAGGAGGGTCTTCTGCGGAACTCGAGCATGAGGCTGAAAACCGAAGGGATCAGAAACAGGGTAAAAACCGTGGAGAGAACAAGTCCGCCGACCACCACGCTTCCAAGACCCTTGTAAAGCTCGGAGCCCTCTCCCGGGGCAAGCACGAGGGGGAGCATGCCGAACACACTCGTGAGAGTGCTCATGAAAATCGGCCTTATCCTCACCCTTACCGACTCGCGTATGGCAGCCTGCTGCTCCATCCCCGCTCGGATGTTGTTAAGCGCCTGGTGAACTATGAGTATGGCGTTGTTGATGACTATCCCTATGAGAATCACGAAGCCAAGCATCGTGAGTATATCGAGGGGCTGGTAGGTAAACAGGTTGAGTATGAAAAGCCCGATAAAGCCCCCCAGGGAAGCGAACGGAACCGTGACCAGGATAACTAGGGGATGAAGAAAACTCCCGAAAAGAGCCGCCATCAAAAGAAACGATATCACTACGGCCAAAAGGAAGTTCCACTGAAGCGCATCTTTTGCCGTTGCGAGCTTGTCCGCGGTCCCGGCCAGGATAAAATTGGTCCGCTCGCCCATCTGGCCGCTTTCCTTAAGCACAGAGATTATGTCGGCCTCTATGGTCTCGATCGCCTCCTCAAGCGTAACTTCCTCCGGAGGAGTTATCTGTATCGTTATCACCCTCTCGCTTTCGTAGTGATTTATCTGTTCCGGGCCGTTTTCAAGACTGACCCTGGCGACTGCTCCCACCGTGACTACCTCTCCGCTTGGAGAGGTAATCATTATGTTTTCTATATCCTGGGTTCTCTCGGAGAAATCCTGCCGCGCCCGCAAAACTATATCTACTTCCTGCCCCTCGAGGTTAAACTCGCTTGCCTCGACGCCGTCTATAAGGGACCTCACGGTAAACCCAAGCTCGCTGTTCGTGATCCCGACACGGGAAGCCGCTTCCCGCTCAGTGACGATGCGGATCTCCGGGTTTCCGAGATCAAGGCTCGGGATCGGCCTTACCTGAGCGCCGGGAATGCTCTCCATCGACATGAAAAACACGCTTCTTGCGGTCTTCAGTATCTCATTTAGATCATCCCCCGTAACGTGAACGTCTACCGACCTCCCCTCCCCTATGTTGGCGTTAAAGATGCTGGGCTGAATTATTACGCCGAACGTCCCGGGAATCTTGGATACAGTCTCCTGGAGAACGGGAAAAAGTCTCTTGAGGTCCTTTCTCTCCTCGGCGACCGCGCCCATGAAAATCTGCTTCCCTCTTGCGACGTAGAAGAAGTTCTTTATCCGGGGAAGGCCCCTCTCGGCCGAGGTCCTCTCGTTTATGTAGGGCTCGAGATCCGCCTCGAGCTGCCTTCCTATGGAGTTATATTCCTCGAAGTTGTATCCGGGAGGCGGGACAAGTATCCCGAAAAACAGGTTTCTGTTCCCCGTGGGCAGATACTCGGTCTTGGGCAAAACGGCGATTATCAGCAGTACGGACAAAAGGGTGAAGGAACCCACCAAGATCACCCTTTTCCGAACGCTTGTCATTATCCGCTCGGTGAAGCTGTTTATGAACCCAGACACCCTTCCCGCGAAACCGAGCAGCCGCGACATGAGGTTAAGGCGCTCAAGACTCTCCGCGCCCTTTGCGGAGAGATACTTGGAGGACGCGGACGGTATGACGGTTATGGAAACCAGAAGGCTAAGTATGACGGAGACACTTATCGCTATGGCTATGTCCCGAAACAGCTGTCCGGTCTGTTCCTGGATGAATATAATGGGGATAAACACGGCCGCGGTCGTGAGGGTGCTTGCAAGAACCGCTCCCCAGACCTCGGTCGTGCCGTCATAGGCCGCCTGGACCCTCGATTTTCCCATCTGCATGTGACGGTATATGTTTTCGAGGACCACGATGGAGTTGTCTATAACCATGCCGACGGCGAAACTCATCCCCGCGAGGCTCACCACGTTTATCGTCCGCCCGAGCGCCGCGAAAACTATGAAAGTCCCTATGACGCTTGACGGTATGGCAATCGCAACGATCATCGTGCTGCTCGCGCTCCTCAGGAAGAGAAGAAGAACTGTTATGGCAAGCACACCGCCTATAATAAGATTGCCCCTCACAAGATTTATCGCGCTTTTTATGTACCCGGTCTCTTCGTAAACGTTTCGCAGGCGAAGCCCGTTATCCTTAAGGACACCCGCATTAAGCTCCTCCACGGCCGCGAAAACGGCTTCCTTGACCTCTATTGAGTTAGCTCCGCTCTCGCGAAGCACGTTAACGGCGATGGCGGGCTCTCCGTTCTGCCTTACCGTGTAGTCCGGATCCTCATACCCGAGGCGGACGGTGGCTATATCTCTCAGGTAAACGGGAAGGCCGCTCTGCGCGGTACGTACGACTATGTTCCCTATATCCCGCGTAGTCCTGTACTCTCCCACGGTTCTGACGAGGTACTGTCTTTTGCCCTCATCAAAGGAGCCGGCGCTGAAATTCTCATTCTCCCTGTCAATGGAAGCGGCAAGCTCGGCTATGGTGATATTCCTTTTTGCAAGCGCGGCCGGATCGAAAAGAACCTCTATGCGGCGCTCCCTTCCGCCGAACACGTTTGAAGCCCCCACTCCGGGGACCCTCTCAAGCCTGGTGCGGATTATCTCGTCGGCGAAATCGTAATAGAAGTTTATATCCGTGGGATTGTCGGCAAGGGGCTTCAGGATAAACCACCCCATGGCGTTCGCCCTAGGGTCGACCGTGGTTATCACGGGTCTGTCCACCTCGTCGGGATATTCCTTTACCTGGTCAAGCCTGTTCGATACCTTGACCACCTTGGAGTCAATATCTGCGCCGACCTCGAACTCGAGTATTACCTCGGACGAATTCTCAGAACTCTCGCTGTCAAGTTTCCTAAGACCCGTTATTCCCCGAAGCTCGTCTTCCTGCTCGTTTACTATCTCGCTTTCGACCTCGAAGGGGCTCGCCCCCCTCCAGAAAGTGCTCACCGTAACCCTGAGCGTCTCGACGTCGGGAGTGAGCTGAACGGGAATCCTGAGAAGCGAAATAGCCCCAAAAATAACTATGAAGATGACGCCTACGGCGACGGTTACGGGGCTTTTTATAGAGGTCTCGACAAGCTTCATTGCTCTATGGTGTCAGCGATTCTGACTTTCTGCATGGGCCTGAGTCTCTCGTTTCCTCTTACAACCACGCTCTCACCGACCCTTACTTCCCCCTCTACGTGCACAAAGCCCTCATACCAGCCCTTCTCCTTTACCAGCACCGGATGCGCAAGGCCCTCTCTCACGGCAAAGACCGTAGAGCCCTGAGGGGAACTGACTATGGAATCTTTCGGTACGAGCTTTATTTTTTCGCTCTTGCCGACCCTTACCATGATTACTGCCGAAGCCGAGGATTTTATCGCATGATCCGGGTTCTCAAGCACTACCCTTAGCGGAAAAGCCACGGCTCTGGGGTCCGCGTCGGGAACGATCGAGGAAATCTTTCCTGAAACGGTAAGCCGGTTGTGGGACGGCAGTATGACCTCAACTTCCATGCCCTCGCTTATGTCGTCTATGTACCTCTCGGGAATCCCGGCCTTTACCTCTATGGTGTCTATGTCAACGAAGGAAACCACCTTGTCCCCGAGACCTAGCCACTGTCCCGCTTCGGCATGGTGTTGCGTCACGTAGCCGTTAAAAGGAGCGGCGATCTTCGAGGCCGCAAGGTCGTACTCGGCAACTTCGATGCGGCTCTCGAGGCTCAGCAGCCCGCCCTGGTCCGATTCTCTCTGCGTTTTTGCCCTGTCGAAATCCCCGTCCGAAATAATGCCCTTGTCGTAGAGCTCCCCCATCCTCGCAAGATTTTTTTCTGAAAGCTCAGCCTTCGCCAAGGCTTCCTTTCTTTCGTTTTTAAGCTGCTCAAGGGCAAGGCGGATCTTATCGCTTTTTATCTCGGCAAGCGTTCCGCCCTTCTCTACGTACTTGCCCTCCTCGGCGTTCATTTTCTCGACAACTCCCTCAACCTCGCTTGATATGACGGATTTCCTCGCGGGAAACGTCGCGCCGACAAGCCTAAGGGGCTTCTTCACCTCCCTCTCAACGACCGGGGATACCACCACGGGAGCGTCCGAGGGCTGGGAGAGGGAGAGCTCAGGAAAAAGAAAAAAAGATAAAAAGAGCAGAAACACTTTTGTTCGCATAATCAAAGCTTTTCTCCCTTGCCGGAACATACTGTTTAGAATAACCGCAAAGAACCCGCATACATCACGTCCAGAGGCGCAGTGCGGCATCGGCGCGTTTTTAAATCTCCCAAATTATACACGACCAAACGGCCAGCACTTACAGATGAAAAGCATCTGCGGTCTTCTTCTTGTATTATTATAAATTGTTATTACCTTATAGGCATACAATCCCCAAGGAGATAAAAATGGCATCCGAAAACATAGTCGAGGTTGTAGATTCCGCGTTCGATAAGGAAGTAATGGAAAGCGAGGTTCCCGTTCTGGTCGACTTCTGGGCCCCATGGTGCGGTCCCTGCAGGGCTCTCTCGCCCGTCATCGAGGAGATCTCCAATGACTACGAAGGCAGCGTGAAGGTAGGAAAGGTGAATGTGGACGAGAACCCCCAGACGACCATGAAATTCCGCATAAGAAGCATCCCCACGCTGATAGTTTTTAAAAACGGCGAGGTCGCCGAGCAGATAGTCGGCGCCGTCCCGAAAAGCGAAATAGAAAAGGTACTGAACAAGGCCCTGGACTAGGTATTCCGGGCGCGGGCACGAAAAATGGGCAAATACATAATGCTTAGCAACCTCACCGACGAGGGCAGAAGGACCATAAAGATGAGGCCCGAGAGGATAAACGAGGTTAACAGGGAACTCGAGGAGATGGGGGCCAAGGTTGAAGCCCAGTACGCAGCGCTCGGTCCTTACGACTTCGTGAACATAGTGGAAGCCCCTGACAACGAGACAATCACGAAAATCGTAATAGAACTCGGTTCAAGGGGTACAGTTCATATAGAAACCCTCGCCGCAATCCCCATAGGCGAATTCGAAGAAAAACTGATAAACGAATAGCCCTTCCTTCCCCAGAGCACCAAACCAAAAAAACCTTTCGCAATAAGTAGTTAGGGGCTTAATTTCCAAGTTGACTTAATTCTCCATCGCTGTAGATTTCTGTCAATGTTACGCGGCAAAATCTGCTTACGATTGTTGAGGGAAACCCTGGGTCCCAAAAGTTCCGTAGGAGGTGGAAGCAGCCCTCCTCGCGTATCACAGAGGCGACCAGGCGACGCCTCATTTTTTCTTGTTAGAGGGAATGTCAAGCCCCTAACTACTTATTCGAAACCTTTTTACCGACACATAATCACTGTAAAAAACTGAACCATTCAGTCCCATTTTAGTATATAATTATGGAGTACATCAACAGACCTGGGACCGGTGATGGCAATACATATTTTAATTGGAGGTATCTAGCCGTGAAAAGATTAATCATTCTGAGTTCTGTCCTGCTTTTGGTTTCCATAGGAATATTCTCTTCGGGCTGCATCGACGGAGATGATGAGGCGAAAGTGAATTGTGAGGAAGTCTTCTGCATAGGAACTCTTCTGGCTGAAGGCGAAGATTTCAACATGCCTCTTATAGAGGCGGTGGGTCTCGCGAAAGACGACATTAACAAGGCTGGGGGAAATATAGAAATCATAAGTGGAAACTCTTTCCAGGCGGGAGCGGGTGAAGCGGTCGCAAGCGCGACGCAGCTTCTTGAAATGGGTGTCCGCGGCATAATAGGACCTTCATACTCTTCAGACTCTGTGGCGGTTCATCCTTTCCTAAGCGACAATCAAATAGTCGCTATTTCGCCCTCGGCCACTTCTCCTACGCTTACCACTATGAATAAAGAACTCGTGGACGGCGGGGACCAGAATTTTTTCTTCAGAGTATCCCCCTCTGATCTCTTTCAGGCGCCAATACTGGCGAGGCAGACTCAGGGCAAAACTATCATAGTAAATCGTGATGACGCATGGGGAAACCCCCTTGCGGAGCATGTCAGGGAAGAAATAATGTCTGACGGCAGACAGGTCGAGGTCGTCAGTTATAGCTCTGACCCCGTTTCTTCAGCTGCTGACGTGGTTTCGGATGTCGAGGCGGCAGTGGGGAGAATCCCAGACGTAGAGTCTATAGTCCTGTTTGTTTTTAGCGAGGGCGGGGAAATAATCAGAGGTCTGCTTGATTCTTCGGTGATTCCCGAGGAAGTCGGATATTACGTCGGGGACGGGCTCGTGTTTACGAGCGGCCTTTTTCCGCATGTGGATAGGGAAAACGGCGAGATTGAGGGATTCAAGCAGGTAATTTCGACTCCACCTCCGGGCAAAAGGCTTGAAGAATTCAAAGAGCGGTTCAATTTCAGCGACTTTACCGCGCACGTCTACGATGCGGTGGTAATACTTCGCCTTGCGGCCTTAAGCGCCGGAAGTAACGATCCCTCTGTTTATGTTTCCAAAATCCGAGATGTGACGAGAGAAGGAACAAAGTGCCATAGTTACGCTACCTGTGCCGCGGCGCTTACCGATGAAACCACGATTAATGACGACATTGACTACGAAGGACTTTCGGGTCCGGTCGACCTTGATGAAAACGGAGACATACAAGATGGACTCTACGCGGTTGACACATACGACGCTCAGGGTGTAGCGCAAAGAATATATCTTAATTTTCAAGGCGAAGAGCAGTAAGCCCGTATTGTTCGCCGAGGGCTTGGAAAGACAGTTTCAATGGATCGGTCGAAAGCGCCAGTTTCCGTAGGTTCCAAGCCCATTAGCCGTACTCACCGGCCTTCCATCCTAGGTGCGCTTACTGATTTCCAGAAAGGTTCTCTTCGGTATCGGGAACTTTATTTTTGACTGAAGAGCGTATAACCTTAACCAACCCGCGGGGATAATGGTTTACCCGGGGAAACGTACCATGAAAGCGGCCCGTCTTCACGGATTCAAAGACATATTTCACCCCGAAACGGAAAAATTGCGACTCGTAGAGAGCAAGACCAAAGAAGTGTTCGAACGCTTCGGTTTTTCCGAGATAATCATTCCAATTCTGGAACTCTCCGGAGTCTACTCAACGGGACTCGGTGACACTACAGACATAGTACAAAAAGAAATGTACACCTTCGAGACCAAGGGCGGAGAATGGGTCTCGATGCGACCCGAGGGGACGGCGGGAGTGGTAAGGGCCTTTATTGAACATTCCCTTTACAGAAAGTCGCCCGTGACGAAGCTTTACTACTCGGGGGAGATGTTCAGGCATGAAAAACCCCAAGAAGGGAGACAGAGAAGCTTTAACCAGATAGGAGCCGAGCTTTTCGGGTCCAAAGACCCCCTTGCGGATTCAGAAATAATCGCGATGCTCTGGCTTGCGGTCACGGAACTTGGCCTCTCAGATCATGTGGAACTTGAACTCAACTCAATAGGCAAGCCGACTGAGCGCGAGCGGTACAAAAAAGCCCTTACGGATTTTCTCTCCCCGAAAAAGGACTCTTTATGCGAGAACTGCCAGAACAGGCTCGGCACTAACCCCCTCCGCATACTTGACTGCAAGACCGGAACGTGTCGCGAGGTGACATCCGAAATCCCCTTTTCGATCAGGGATTATCTCTCGAAGCAGAGCAGCGAGCATCTCGACGCTCTTAGCGCCTCTCTCGGTGAAAAATCCATACCCTACAGACTCAACCCCAGGATAGTGAGAGGACTTGACTACTACACCGATACTGTCTTCGAGGTAACGACGGACAAACTCGGTTCCCAGAACGCCGTGGCCGCCGGGGGAAGGTACGACCTTCTGGTGGAGCGGATGGGAGGACCGGAAACCCCCGCAGTGGGCTTCGCGATGGGGGTTGAGAGAATACTGCTTCTGCTTGACAAGATCGGGACGCGGAGGAATTCCCCCGGGAAAAAACAGCTCGTATGCATTATCCATATCGGGGATGAAGCCAGAGGAGAGGCGGCGAGGATAGCCGACAGCCTGAGGAAAAAGGGCATGCGGGTCGAAACCGAATACGAAAACAAAAGCCTGAAAAGCCAGATGAGAAAAGCGAACAGGACCGGGGCGGCATACTCCGTAATTATCGGAGATGACGAGCTTCGGAAAAAAGTCTTTTCGCTTCGCAACATGAGAACCGGAGAGGAAAAAGCGTTTCCCCTCGAAAAGCTCGCCGACCTTGGGGGACACAACGACTTTCGGAAACTTCTCTGATTAGCCCCAGGCGGCGAAATCCCGTTTCCAACCGAAAAACCTATGCTTAGAAACAGATTCTTTTACGGATGGGTCATAGTCATAGCGGGGCACCTGCTCATAACGCTTGACGGGATGGTTCTCTACTCGTTCGGGATATTTCTCCCTTACCTCAACGAAGCTTTCGGTCTCTCAACAGCCGTCGGATCGTCCTTTTTTTCCCTGAGATGCGTGTGCATGGCTTTTTCGTTCGTGTTCGCCGGAAGACTTATAGACACTCACGACGCGAGGTACCTGACTTTCTTCGGAGGACTCATAGGGGCACTCGGCTTCTTACTCTCTTCTTATGCCAATAACATATGGGAACTCTATATAACCTACAGCGTAATGGTGGGAATAGGAGACGGGTTCCTCTACATACTGCCCGTCACCGTTATAAGCAGGTGGTTCGTTAAGAAAAGGGCGCTTGCAATAGGAATCGCCACGGCGGGGGTTCCTGTAAGCGGTCTGGTGGTAAACCCGCTTACCACCTGGCTTATAGAATCATTCGGTTACGAGCGCGCCCTTGTTTATCTCTCCGTGATTTTTACCGTGATACTGTGTTCCGCTCTTCTGGTGAAAAACCGTCCCGAGGAAATGGGACTCAGACCGTACGGAGAGAACTCTGAGGATGCGATGAAAGATACAGGAGCTTCTGACTGGAGCGCAAAGGAAGCGTTTTCACACTCAAGCTTCTGGCTTATGTACGCCGCTTTCTTCCTAGGGTTTAACACTTTTCTCATTATTGTCGTAAACCTCTTTAACTTCTCCATAGAATCGGGAATAACCCCGCTTGTCGCAGCCGGCGCGCCTGCATTCATAGGGGTGGGGAGTATTATCGGGCGCATATTCTTCTCGGGAGTGATAACCAACATTCTAAGCGACGTGCGCATACTGTTTGTCTGTTATTTCTTCCAGGCAAGCTCAATAATCCTCATTCTGTCGGTCGTTGACGTATGGTCGCTCTACCTGTTCGGCTTTCTCTTCGGCCTTTTCTACAGCGGGTGGGTGCCGATGTTTCCCACGATACTTGGAAAATTCTACGGCCTTAAGTCGCTGGGAAGCATCTTCGGTATTTTTGGCACCGGATTCTCCCTAGCCGCAATCAGCGGTCCTCTTATTTCGGGACTTCTTTTCGACATAACACAGAGCTATCATGATTCCCTTATCGTGGCGACGGCGGCGTCTTTTGCAACGGCATTCTTAGTGCTGCTTATAAAGACTCCCGTAAAAAAAATTAACAAAACCGCCACTTAGTCTCCCGGTTTTGGTTATATTAGACGCTGGGAGAAAGAAACCATGTTCGGACTTGGCACGGCTGAATTACTGATAATACTTTTCATCGCCCTCGTGGTTCTGGGGCCCAAGGAGCTGCCCAAGGTCGCAAGAACCCTTGGCAGGGGGATAAGAGAGCTTCAAAGAGCGAAGGATGACATAAAAAAGAACATAGAATTTGAAGACGATACGGATGAAAAAACCAAGTTTCAGGCACCCGAAAAGGACGAAAACGCCTGACTTGTCAAAAGCACTTTCTCTGAATAGTATTTACGCTAATCGTTTTTCCCTTGAGCCCACTTTATGCCCAAGATAACCATCGACGGAATTGAACTTGATGTGGACGACGGAGTGAACGTCATCCAGGCCGCCGCGGTGGCAGGGATAGAGATCCCTCACTTCTGCTATCACCCTTCGCTAAGCGTAGTCGCCCAGTGCAGGCAGTGTCTCGTGGAAGTGGAAGGCGTTCCCAAGGTACTTCCCGCGTGCAACACGACCGTTAGAGACGGCCTCGTGGTCAAAACAGACACAGAAAAAGCTTTTGAGGCCAGAAAGGCGGCCGTGGAATTCACCCTCATAAACCACCCGCTTGACTGTCCCATATGCGACAAGGGCGGGGAGTGCCCGCTCCAGATGACCACTTTCGCTCACGGTCCCGGCTACAGCAGGGTCGGCGGCCCCGAGAACAAGAAGGTAAGGCAGAAAAGCTACCTGAGCGACCGCATAATGTACGACGCCAACAGGTGCATCATGTGCACTAGATGCGTGCGTTTCACGGATGAGGTAACAAAAACCCACGAACTTGGAACTACGGGGAGAGGATTTCGGAAGAAGATCTCCGTTTTCCCCGGCAAGACGCTTGATAACGAACTTGCCGGAAACGTGATTGATATCTGCCCGGTCGGGGCACTGCTCCCCAAGGACACACTCCATGATGAGAGGGTCTGGTACATGGAATTTACGGACTCCGTGTGTTCTCTCTGCAGCACCGGGTGCAACATTACCGTGGGCGTTGACCCGAGACAAGGAAAAGTCTCCCGCATCCGCCCGAGGATAAACCAAGAAGTAAACGGTCACTGGATATGCGACAGGGGAAGATTCGACTACAAAGAGGTCCAGGAGTCAACCAGGCTTAAGGATCCCATAATGAAAAGTGATAAAGAGTACGAGATAACCTCTTGGGAAAACGCAATTAACAGCGTTGGCGCCAGGCTCTCGGGAATAAAGTCGGGCGGCGCAGGTCCCTGCGCGATTGCGGGGTCGGCTAGGCTTACAAACGAGGAGATGTTTCTTGCGGCCAAGCTTTCATCGCTTCTCGGAAACTGTCCGGCAGTCTGCGCCGTGGGAACCGAAAAAATAGAGAAAAAGTTCGACCTCATAAGCAACGACCCGTATCCCAACAGCGCGGGAGCGAGAAATCTCATGACACAGGCAAACGGAGAAGGTCTGAAAACGACGATCGATTCGCTGCTTGTCGGCAAAATCGATACCTTGGTCGTGATCGGAGTTGACCTGTTCAAACTGGTTTCCGATCACGAGAAATACGCGCTCTCCCGAGCGCTTGAGAAAATCGGCTTTCTCGCCGTTATAGACTACAAGCTTACCGAGACCGCGAGATACGCCCACATAATACTTCCCGCCGCAAGCCCTTATGAAAAAGACGGAACTTTCACAAACGATTCCGGGCGGGTTCAGAAGATAAGAAAGGCCATTTCTCCCCCGGGAAAAGCAAAACCCGGATGGGAGATACTGTGCATGATCGGGGAAAAACTCGACAAATCCCTGTTTAACTACGCTTCCGCATCGGACGTGATGGATGACATAAGCCTCAAGATTCCCGGATACGGCGGTATGAGTTACGACAGGATAGGTGCCGTCGGAAAAGTTCTTGAACACGGCGCGGGCAAATGACTCCACTTTTCATAACAATAGCGGTCGCAAAGATAGCACTTGTGTTTTTCGTCGTCCTGACCACGGTCGCTTATCTCACCTTTGCGGAAAGAAGGATAAGCGCCTTCATACAGGACCGTTACGGACCGAACAGGGTCGGACCCTCGGGACTGCTGCAGCCGCTTGCAGACGGCATCAAATTCATTTTCAAAGAAGACGTAATTCCGAAAAATGCGAACAAGACCATGTATATCATGGCCCCGGCGTTCGCGCTTGTCACGGCTCTCGCCGCCCTTGCGGTAATTCCCATAGGAAAGGGATTCTACACCGATCTCTTCGGATTCTTGCAGGATCCAGTGTTCATAAGGTTCCAGATAGCCGACATAAACATCGGCCTTCTCTATGTGCTCGGAATAAGTTCTCTAAGCGTGTACGGCGTGGTGCTCGGCGGGTGGGGTTCTAACAGCAAGTACTCCCTTCTTGGAGGTCTCCGGGCCGCTGCGCAGATGATAAGTTACGAACTCGCTTTGGGCCTGTCCATACTGGGAGTAATAGCCATAACGGGTTCACTTCGCCTCGGGGATATAATCGAAGCGCAGGAAAAGATGTGGTTCATGATCCCCTCGTTTATAGGTTTTGTGGTTTTCGTCGTTTCGGCGTTCGCCGAAACCAACAGGCTTCCTTTTGATATGCCGGAGGCCGAGCCCGAGATAGTCGCCGGCTATCACACCGAATACAGCAGCATAAAATTTGCAATGTTCTTCATGGCTGAATATACTCATATGATAGTTGCTTCGTGCATGATAACTTGTTTGTTTTTGGGTGGTTGGTATCCCTTACCGTTCGGAGGGTGGTTCGGCATTGATATCAACACGCATTGGTATCTGCCGCCAGCTGTCTTTATCGGCAAAGTCCTTTTCTTACTCTTTCTGTTCATCTGGGTAAGATGGACTTTGCCAAGGTTCAGGTATGATCAGGTAATGGGCCTCGGCTGGAAGAAGCTTTTCCCCCTAGCAATAGTAAACCTTCTCATCATAAGTTTTCTTATCGTTTTTGGAATTCTTTAATGCTTCCGAAGGGTTGTCACAATCAACCTTCAGAACCGTATGGCAAGTTTTACAAAGCTATAATAATGAAACGGGAGGGTTCCAAGTTATCAGACATCCAGGTTGCTCACCCTAAGAGCGTTTAATTCAATAAACTCTTTTCTTGGTTCAACCTGGTCACCCATGAGTTTTGAGAATATCTCGTCGGCCTCGACAGCATCTTCAACCTGAACCTGTTTTAGTACTCTGTTCTCAGGGTTCATGGTCGTTGACCACAGCTGCTCAGGGTTCATCTCTCCAAGACCTTTATATCTCTGTATGAACTGACCTTTTTTCCCTCTCTCCATAATGAATTCAACGAATTCCTCAAGGCCTCCGATCTCTTTTTCTTCGCCATCATCAACGATATGGCAGGCGGAGTCCCAAAGCGGGCTAAGCGACTCCGCAAGTTTTCTGAGTTCCCTAAAATCAGGAGAGGCAAGAAAGTTAAAATCAATAAAGGAGGAGCTTACCCTTCCGTTTTCCCTGAAATCGTATTCAATGCTGTTTGAATTATGTTCGGTATCCTCCCCGAGTTTCCAGTCAAGATCGACTATGTCGGGGTAATTCTCCTCTAGCCATTTCCTTATTTCGGCTAGATGAGTATCCAAAGAGGTTTCATTCCCATGCTTGAGCGCGGTTTTACCGAAATCGGTTCTTCTGGCGAAGCCATCAACTATCCCCCTGTTTCTCCCCCACCTGCTCATGCGGTCAAGAAGTTTTCCGTATCTGATGGCCTTCTGTACAAGATCGAAAAGCTTCTGTCCCTTGATCTGCCTTGCGTGGCCGTTTGAGTTCCCGGAGGCTATTTCAAGACCTTCAACTCCGAGCTTGACCAAAAACTCCTCGTATTCCTGATCGTCCTTGAGATAGGTTTCCTTTCTTCCCTTTCTGACTAGGTAAAGAGGTGGCTGGGCAATGTACAAATACCCTCTTTCTATTACTTCACTGAAGTGGCGGAAAAACAGCGTGAGAAGAAGGGTTCTTATGTGCGATCCGTCAACGTCCGCGTCGGTCATGAGTATTATCTTGTGGTAGCGTATCTTCGATATGTCGAAGTCGCCTTCTTCGGCCCCTATTCCGGTGCCCAGAACAGTAATTGTGGTGCGGATTTCCTCGTTGGCGAGCATCTTGTCAAACCTGGCCTTCTCGACGTTCAGTATCTTTCCCTTAAGTGGCAAGATGGCCTGATTGAGTCTGTCTCTTGCCTGCTTCGCGGACCCGCCCGCCGATTCCCCCTCGACTATGTAGAGTTCGCTTTTCTCGGGGTCGCGCTCCTGGCAGTCAGCCAGCTTCCCGGGAAGCGAACCGGACTCAAGGGCGCTTTTTCTCCTGGTAAGCTCCTTTGCCTTTCTCGCGGCATTCCTCGCTCTCGCGGCTTCTATGGTTTTCTCCACGATGCGTCTTGCCACAGCGGGATTTTCTTCAAAGAACACCCGCAGCTTCTCGTTCAGCAAAGACTCGACGATACCCCTCACGGAAGTGTTTCCGAGTTTCGTTTTGGTCTGACCTTCAAACTTCGGATCCGGGATCTTCACGCTCACGACGGCCACCAGACCCTCTCTCACATCTTCTCCGGCTATAGCCATTTTTAGGTTCTTAAGAAGATTCTTCTCCTCGGCGTATCTGTTTATGGTTCTCGTAAGAGAAGTGCGAAAGCCCGAGAGGTGGGTTCCCCCCTCAATGTTGTTTATGTTGTTCGCATAGCAGAATATGGTTTCCCTGTAAGTGTCGTTGTACTGCAGGGCGACTTCAACTACGGTTGAGTCCCTCTCGCCAGTGACGTAGATCACCTCGGGATGAAGCGCTTTTCTGTTCTGGTTAAGCTCCTCGACGAAAGCGACGATCCCCCCTTCGTAGAAAAACTCCTGGGACCTGTCCGCTCTTTCGTCGTTAAGGGTGATACGAAGACCCTTGTTAAGGAAGGCAAGCTCCCTTATCCTGTGGGCAAGGATGTCGTAATTAAACTCGCTAACCTCGAATATCCCGGAATCGGGCCTAAAATGGATCTTGGTTCCGCTTTTTTTCGTTTTCCCGGTGTTTTTAAGGTCTTTTACCGCCTCTCCCTTCTGATACTCCTGATACCAGACCTCCCCCTCCCTCTTTATCTCTATTGAGAGGCTTTCAGAAAGGGCGTTTACCACGGTGACGCCCACGCCGTGGAGCCCTCCCGAAACCTGGTAGACCTTGCTGTCGAATTTTCCCCCGGCGTGGAGCATGGTCATTACGACTTCAACGGCCGGTTTCCCCGTCTCCTCGTGGATGTCAACCGGAATTCCTCTTCCGTCGTCTTCAACCGTAATGCTCTCATCCACGTGCACGGTGACGGAGATATTGCTGCAGAAGCCGGCCAAGGATTCGTCCACACTGTTATCGAGAACCTCGAACACGAGGTGGTGGAATCCCCGGGAATTGGTATCCCCTATGTACATATCAGGGCGTTTTCTTACGGCTTCAAGGCCCGGAAGAACCTTTATCTGCTCGGCGGTGTAATCATCGCCGTAACCGTTATCCTGCCGCAATTCACCCATTATTTCGGATTCTTGAGACTCGCTCAAAACAAGTACCTCCCGGTTAGAGATATTGTGGCTATTATAATACCTGAAAAAAAGAAAAAAGTCCGTAATATCCGGCAGTTTACGTAAAAATCAGAATTTTCTGAGAGACAACGCGGTCAATCGGCTTCCTGCATGCAAGATCGCTTCCCGAAAACCTTACGCCTGGGAAATTTTCGGGTGCGTTATGCCGGTCTGTTTCTGGTATTTCCCCTTCTTGTCCGCGTAGGAGATCTGGCATTCCTCGTCCCCTTCGAAAAACAGCACCTGGGCGATTCCCTCGTTCGAATAGATCTTCGCGGGAATAGGGGTCGTATTTGAGATTTCAAGCGTCACGTATCCTTCCCACTCGGGTTCAAAAGGGGTGACGTTTACTATTATCCCGCACCTTGCGTAAGTGGACTTTCCGACGCAGACAGTAACGGTGCTCCTTGGTATCCTGAAATACTCAACGGTCTTTGCGAGCGCGAAGGAGTTTGGGGGAATTATGCAGTAATCGTTCTCTATCTCCACAAAGGAGTTGGGATCGAAATTCTTAGGGTCAACGACTGCGCTGTGCAGGTTGGTAAACACCTTGAACTCATTGCTTACCCTGATATCGTAGCCGTAAGAAGAAAGGCCGTACGATATAACGCCCTTGCTTACCTGCCCTTCAACAAAAGGATCTATCATCTTGTGCTCAAGCGACATTTTTCTTATCCAGTGATCAGGTTTGATTCCCATCGGTATTCTCCTTTCTGTTTTCTCGAATCCTGTTTAATATCTGATCCGTATCATTCTCATATAAAAGATATTTTTTAAGTTTTAAAACGTTGTCAATCCGGTGGTTTCCATGCCGTAATATGAAGCGGACCATAAAAAAACGGTGCTCAATGCCCGATGGCAGTCCCGCAAAAAATTTACACGAACTGCCTCAAAAACCTTATGTCGTTCTCAAAGAAAAGCCTTATGTCGTTTATCCCGTACTTAAGCATGGCAATTCTTTCAACTCCCATTCCGAAGGCAAAGCCGGAGTAGATGTCTGTATTATAGTTAACGCTTGAGAAAACCGCAGGATCGACCATTCCGCATCCCATTATCTCAAGCCACCCGGTACCTTTGCATACCCTGCATCCGTTGCCCGAACATATCTGACACTCTATGTCCACCTCGGCGCTTGGTTCGGTGAAGGGAAAAAAGCTCGGGCGGAACCGCACGTTCGTGTTCTCGCCGAAAGTGAGTTTTACGAATTGGATAATGACGGACTTTAAGTTTCCGAAAGTTATGCCTTTGTCGACCAGCAGGCCCTCTATCTGGTGGAACATCGGGGTGTGGGAGACATCGCTGTCGCATCGGTAGACCTTTCCGGGAGCTATTATCTTCACCGGAGGCTGCTGGGTCTGCATGATCCGTATCTGCACCGGAGAGGTGTGGGTTCTCAAGACCATGTCGTCTGTGATGTAAAAAGTGTCCTGCATGTCCCTTGCAGGGTGGTTCTTCGGTATGTTAAGCGCCTCGAAGTTGTAGTAATCAAGCTCGACCTCGGGACCCTCGGCCACCTCGAATCCCATCCTCTCAAAGTCATAGACTATGCGCTCCATCACCTGGGTTATGGGATGCTTGGCTCCTACCGGCATTCCTCTGCCTGGAAGAGAGAAGTCAGTCGCCTCCTCAAGGAGCTTCTCATTCATGATCCTGCGTTTTATCTCGTCTGATTTCCGCTCGATCAGCTCCTCGATTTCCTTTTTCGTCGCGTTTATGAGAGTGCCCGCCTGGCGGCGCTCCTCTGCGGGAAGGTCCTTCATGGATTTCAGAAGCTGCGTAATAGACCCTTTTTTTCCGACGTAGCTTGCCTTTACCCTGACGAGATCGGTCTCGGTCGAGACCGACTCAAGGTCAGAATCTATCTGGTTTCTCAGCTGCTGCAGAGTTTCTTCCATAATGTGTCCAGATTATGAGTTTTCAGAAGCAAGACGGAAAATATTTAACCGTAAAAAAATCGATTATCAAAGCGGAGAACCCGCCAAAACGGCTCCTATCTGGTTGCCTTTCTTTTTCTCCAGTAAACCACGAAGGCGCTTGCGACAAAAATCGACGAGTAAGTACCGATGACAACCCCTACCATGAGCGTAAACGCGAAATCGTGTATCACCGAACCGCCTAGGAAAAACAGCGGAACAAGCACTATGAACACCGTTATCGCCGTGAGCACCGTACGCGAGAGCGTCTGGCTTATTCCATCGTTTACAAGCTCCCTGAAGCCCTTTTCGGGAAAGTTCCCCATGTTCTCCCTTATCCTGTCGAATATGACGATGGTGTCGTTAACCGAGTAACCTATAACGGTCAGAAGCGCGGCCACGATCGCGAGAGTAAACTCCTTGTCCGCGAGCGATATGGCCCCGACGGTTATAAGGGTGTCGTGAACAAGCGCGATAACCGCTCCCACGGCAAAACCGAATTCAAACCTGAATACCAAGTAAGCGAGTATGCCGACGCACGCAATCAGTATGGACAGCAGGGCCTTGGTTATGAGTTCCTTCCCCACCCTGGGACCTATGTAGTCTATTCTCTGGATGGAGGCTCCCTGGAAATTCTCTGATTCCGCGAAAAGGTCCTCGAGGTTTTTCTGAAAATCCTGTATCTGGTCAAAAGTCGCGAGCTCGGGAGCAAACTGTATCAGGTGCTCGTTATCGCCCGGAAGACCGAAACGCTGAACCGACTCGGAGGGAAAACCGCTCTCGGCAAGCTCCCCTTTTAAAACGTCGGTCTCAAGGCTCTTGGCAAGCTTTATGTGTATCTCCGTTCCCCCTGTGAACTCGACTCCCCAGTTGGGACCCTGGTGATAAAGCAAAGAAGCGATGGAAATGACCACAAGCGCGATGGAAATGCGCATTGCGCCCCCCATCTTCTCCACGAAATCGTAGTTAAATTTTCCTATAAGCCGCACTTGTGTACCCTCAGATACTTACCTCGGTAATTTTTTTGTCCCTGTAGAGCATGTTCGTAAAAACCCTCGCCACGATCAGATTGCTGAAAACCGTCGACACTATCCCGATTGAAAGCGTGGCCGCGAAACCCTTTATGGGCCCCGTGCCGAGCCAGAAAAGTATAAGCGCCGTAAGAAGCGTCGTTACATTCGCGTCAAGTATGGTCCAGACGGATCTCGCGTATCCCGTTTCAATCGAGTGAACGGCGGTCTTCCCCGCGAGGAGTTCCTCTTTTATCCTCTCGAATATGATAATGTTTCCGTCAACCGCCATGCCGAGCGTGAGGACAAGCCCCGCTATGCCCGGAAGCGTAAGCGTAACGCCGAAAGCGGAGAGAAAACCCATTATGAAAAGTATGTTAAGCACCAGGGCGGCGTTAGCTATAACACCCTGCATCCTGTAGAAAAAGACCATGAACACCAGAACGAGTATCCCGCCGACTATCATGGAGAATCTTCCCTTCTCGATCGAGTCCTGACCCAGGGAAGGACCCACGGTTCTTTCCTGCTCCACCCTAACGGGAACGGGAAGGGATCCGGACCTGAGAATAAGCGCGAGGTCTTTTGCCTCATCGGGGGTGAAAGTCCCGGTTATCGTTCCCTGATAGGTTATCTTGTCCTGGATGGTGGGAGCCGACTTTATGACGCCGTCAAGAACTATCGCGAGGCGCTCGCCGATGTTGTCTTCGGTAAGTTTCCCGAACTTGCTCGCCCCCTCCCCCCTGAAAGTGAATCCGACCGCGGGGTTTCCGTAGTTATCAAACGTTATCCGCGCGTCGGAGATATACTCCCCGGTAACGCTCGCAAGCCTTTCGGTGAGAAAAAACCTCTCGTTCTCGTTCCCGGTATCTCCCGGATGAATGGCAAGTCCTTTCTCCGTGACCTGCCTATCCGTTTCCGCCTCGGCCGCCGCCAGGAGGTTCTCACGCGAAGCCCCCACGGCCCTTACGATCTTAAACTCCAGAACGGCAGTTTTCTTGATGAGGTTTACTATTCTCTGCCTGTCTTTTTTGGAGGCGCCGGGAACCTGCACCAGGATCCTATCGTCCCCTGATTTCTGTATGCTTGGCTCTACCAGGCCGAAATCCTTCACCCTGTTCTCTATTATGTGGCGAACCCGCTCTATTGAGTTCTGCTCAAGCTCGGCCACGTAGGAAGGCTTTATGGAGAGCCGGATCAAAAAGCCGTCAGAACCTATATCCGCCATCTCCTCGAACTCGTCGCGCGCGATCTCAAGCGCCTTGTCTATATCCGCGCCCGGGAAAAGGCCGACAGTGAGTGTTCCCTTGGAAACAGAAGAGCTTTTAACCAGAATTCTGTTCTCCCTGAGTTTCGAGACGAGGGCCTCCTCAACGATAAGCATTTCCTGAGCAATGCCCTTTTCTGTCTCAACCCCGAGAAGAAGGAATATTCCCCCCTCAAGATCAAGCCCGAGACTTATCCCCTTGCTTGAAAACGCCTTCCCCCACCACGAGGGAAGCCTGTCGCCCATGAAGGTCGGCGTGAGAAGTATTGCGGAGAGAAAAGCAAAAAGAGCGATAACGGTAATCCACAGACGGGACACGCCTTTCATTAATCAGCCGCCCCCTTTGGATTTGCCGTCAGCGGCCCCAGAATCGGTCTTCTCCGAGATCCCGGAGCGTACCATTCTTACGTTGATGCCTTTCGCTATCTCAACCGTGATGTCGTCCCCGTCAACGTTTATCACCCTGCCGTGTATGCCCCCTGTGGTAATGACGCTGTCGCCCCTCTTTATCTCGGCGAGCATCTTCTTTCGCTCGCGGCTCTGGCGCTGCTGGGGTCTTATTATGAGAAAGTAAAAAAGGCCGAATATCAGAACGAACGGAAGTATGGCCGAAAAAGGTGTTCCCCCTCCCCCCTGGCCGGCTCCCGGAGGCATGCATGATGAAACGAAAAGGGCCAAAGTGACTAAAAAAGCTAGTTTTTTCAATTCCTATTCCTCCTCCGCATCAATCAGCTCCGAGTGGAGGTGCCTGAAGGTGCCGGTTTTTATCGATTCTCTTATTTTTCTCATCAACTCGGAGTAATAATAGAGGTTATGAAGGGTCAAAAGCTGAAGGGAGAGAATCTCCCCCGCCATGAATATATGCCTCAGATACGACCTTGAGAAATTTCCGCACGTGTAACAGCCGCAATTCTCATCAAGCGCGGAGCGGTCGTACGCGTAACGGGAGTTTTTTATAACCACTTTTCCCCGGCTTGTAAAGAGAGTTCCGTTGCGGGCGTTCCGGGTCGGGATGACGCAGTCGAAAAGATCAACCCCGAGAGCCACGGCCCTCACTATGTCACTCGGGGTTCCGATGCCCATGAGGTAGCGGAGACTGTCTTCGGGCAGGAGCCCGGCGCAGAGTTCGGTAATCTCAAAAGTCGCCCCGCTTGACTCGCCGACCCCGAGCCCGCCTATCGAGTAACCGTCAAACCCTATATCCACAAGCTCTCCCGCAGAGCGCTCCCTAAGGTCCTCGTGCACTCCTCCTTGGACGATACCGAAAAGGGCCCTTGAGGGGTCCCGCCTAGCCTCCTTGCAGAGCTTCGCCCAGCGCGTCGTGAGAGAGACCGATTTCTCCACATACTCGTACGGGGAATCATGGGCCGGACACTCGTCAAAACACATCATCACGTCAGAGCCCAGGTCTTCCTGAACGGCTATTGAGACCTGCGGCGAGAAAAAGTGCTCGCTTCCGTCTATGTGAGAGCGGAAGGAAACTCCGTCTTCTGTGATCTTTCTGCTTTTCGCGAGGCTCAGGACCTGATAGCCGCCGCTGTCGGTGACGATCGCGCCGTCCCAGGACATGTAACGGTGAAGTCCTCCGAGAGAACTTATTATGTCCGTGCCGGGCCTCAGGTAGAGATGGTAGGCGTTTGCGATAAGAACCCGAAAACCGAGGCGGCGAAGATCAAGCGGCGAGATGGCCTTGCCCGCTCCCTGGGTCGCCACGGGCATGAAGGCCGGAGTCTCGACCGTTTCAGCGGAGGTGCGGATTTCCCCGAGCCTGGCGGAACCGCCCCTCTCCTTTTCAATAAGCCTGAACCTGTACATGTGGATAAACGCTTCGGGATCAGAATCCGAGCACGTCCCTCATCGTGTAGACCCCCGGGGATTTTCCCGGGATCCATTTCGCCGCGCGAAGCGCGCCCGCAGAAAAATTATCCCTGCTGGTGGCCTTGTGGGTAAGCTCCACCCTCTCTCCGTCACCGAGGAACATGACGGTGTGATCCCCCACCACGTCTCCTCCTCGAAGCGTCTGGATGCCTATCTCTCCCTTTTCTCTCGCCCCTATACGTCCGTGCCTTTCATATCTCGCCACGTCCTCAAGCTCAGAGCCCACACCAGAGGCAACCGCTTCGGCAAGAGCGATTGCCGTTCCGCTCGGAGAATCGGCCTTGCCCCTGTGATGAGTCTCGAAAATCTCGGCGTCATACCCGTCTCCAAGATGAGACGCCACCTGTCTTGATATCTCGAAAAGAACGTTGACGCCAACGCTCATGTTAGGAGCGAAAACGCAGGGTATCTGCTCAAGCAACCGCAGGAGCCTTTCTCTCTGCTCCGGGGTAAAGCCCGTTGTTCCTATAACCATCGACTTTCCGTTCCGGACCGAATATTCGGCGTGCGCAAGGGTCACTTCTGGAGCGGTGAAGTCGATTATCACGTCCGCGGCCCCGGCGGCAACCTCAATGCCGTCACTCACGCTCACTCCAGGCTCCGCACCCTCGACAAAATCCCCGAGCCCGCGACCGATCGAGGGGTGTCCCGACACCTCCGTGGCTCCCACAAGCTCAATATCCCCGTCCGCCGCCGCAAGCGAGGCCAGGCTCATTCCCATGCGCCCGCACACCCCTGCTACCGCAACTTTTATCATCCTAACTTTCTCCGTCTCCGCTTCCACTCTCCGGTTCGTAACTGCAGTTCTCAATGCATTCGTCCTTTACTATCTTCCACTTTTTCTCGGGTATGGAAAGATCGTAACGGTTTGTGTATCTGGCTCTGAGACGCTCGCTCTCGCCCGGCTTGCTGTAGTCGACCTCAACTTCCGCAACCACTATGGCTGTATCCTTGAAAAGCTGGGTCGCCAGAATCCTGTAGTCAATTACCCTGAGGTCGTAATTTTCGTAAAGAAGCTTGAGCCTGCTTACGTAACCTTCACGGTCTGAGCTGAATATGTGCACTTTTTCATAAGCGGATTCAAAGTCCTGCTCCTTAAGCGCCTGAAGAAAAGACTTTACGACGCTCGTGGCGGAAACTTTCGGTTGTCTCCTCTCACCCGCACCCCGTACCGGAACAGCGCAGGAAAGAGAAAGAAACAGCAACGGCAGCAGAATAAAAAGATAGGTTTTTCTCATGGAGCAGAGACCGGAGATCCTTTGAATAGTTCTAAGAAGTTAAACGAGAAACATGGTACAGGCAAATTCCGAGAATATACAGGGCGGCGAGGCAGAGGTTGGGAATTGGAACCGTTGCGGGTATCCTGCTTGGGAAAAACGGATACCCATGAAGGACAAAATCCTATTATGAAGAGCATGACTGGTTTCGCGGAATCGTCGGTAAGCACCGAGATCGGGAAGATCCTAGTGGACATACGATCGGAGAATCACAGGTTCCTTGACGTCAAGGCCAGCGTTCCCGAATCTTTTTCACAGATGGAAACCGTCATTGAGGACAGGATGAAGAACTCGATTCAGAGAGGGAAACTCCGCCTCAGGCTCTCCGTGCAGGCAAACCGAAAGGAAAGGCAGCGTCTGTCCGAAAAAGTGCTCCGGGAAAATCACAGTTCTCTTAAAAAAATCAACTCCGCCCTGGGACTCAAAACGGAGATAGGAATCGAGCACCTGCTCATGATGGAGAATTCCTTTGAGACCCACATCGGACCCGAGATCTCAAGAGAGACGGAAGCCAGAATCAGGGAAGCAGTAGCAAAAGCCCTCGCAAAGTTCAACCGGAGCCGGGAAGCCGAGGGGCAGAAGCTTGAGAAAGCGATACTCGGGCGCTTGGAAATCATAAGAAAAACTGTTGACAGCGTAAAGAAAAAACGAAAGGAATTCGTAAAGAAATCCGAGAAGAAAACGAAAGAGAAGATCGAGAAAATCTTCTCCTCAAGGCACAAGAACGATCCTATCATCTCTCAGGAGGCCGCGGCCATAGTGACGGAGAAAAGCGAGATTGACGAGGAAATCGTGAGGCTTGAGGCTCATATCTCCAAGTTCAGGAAAACCGCCAGGAAAAAAGGGCCCGTGGGGAAGGAGCTTGATTTCCTGGTTCAGGAAATGAACAGGGAAGCGGGAACAATATCTGCAAAATGCAAGGACGCGGGAATCTCGCACCTTACAATAAACGTACGTCTTGAACTCGAGAAAATACGGGAACAGATTCAGAACATAGAGTAAATCCAGCTTCTGTTCTTAAAAAAACCCGCTTTGTGCAGACAGACCGCCTCGGTAATATTCCCTGCTCTGAAGCAGTCTGTTCAGAAGTTACTAAGCGGTTCGTTAAGAAGGCAGCCGGTATCGTACTCATCCTCTCCCTCTTCAACCGGGAACCAGATAGGAAAACACCACTTCTGGAACTCGGCTACTTTACCGCCGCTTACGGTGACTTCATAACTTCCATCCGAATTCCTTTTCGCAGAAACGCTGACACCGCCGCCGATCTCGCGCGTTTCTCCATCCTGGATGACCGAGTAATCGTCACGGCCCCCTCCTACATCCATAAGACGATTGCGATTGCTCTTGTTGTATAAAGCGGGACCAGTCCGGGTCTGGGCGCCTGTGCCGGCACTCTGATCGTACCTGTTTATCAGAACTCCCTCGTACCTCCGAGAGCGCCTTCCCCTCGGATCGTAAACATCCGCCCCGGTCACCCTGTACCTAGAAGGATACTCATCGAGCACTTCAAGCGTCGTGAAGGCGTGGCGGCGACCCGAATGTATCACAAGGAACTGGTAGCCGCTTTCCCGTGGTTTGCTCAACCTATACGTCCCTGTATCCTGAAGATGCAGGGCCACGTCCTCAGGCATGATCCAGCCCGCGGAGTAGCGGTTGATCGCCATTGTGGAGGGCATGTTGACATTCCAGCCTCTAATGCGAACTGAACCCAGCTGGGACATCACGTCATAGAAGTTACTGTAAGGATTGGGATCATTTACTGCTCCTCCAGAAGGAACCCAAGGTATTTCCGTGAAAGAATGCGGCCAATCCATCCAGGCGTGGCCCATCTCGTGGATGACAAGCTCCATGTCCGCATCGCGAATACTCACAAGCCCGAACCTTGCCCATCCATTGACTCCCTGGCCTGCCGTGTCAACACTGACATCGTTTAGAATCATCCGGTTAAGCCCACCTGGGAAACCGTACCGCTCACAATCGTCTACATCCACGCAGATCCCGAGTTCCACAAGCTGTTGATCGTGCGTTGCGTCTGGACTTCCATCCCCGCCTACCGTGAATTCAATGCCCGCATGAAAAGTGATCCGGAGATTGTCCTCAGATACCCTTCTCCAGTAGGAGGCGACATACTGATTCAGGAGCGAAACCACATCCCCCATGCTGAAATTGACCCGTCTCCCATCGTCTTGAAACCACCCCGAGGCGTTCGGTGGAACGCGGGCAATATCCACGTATATGTCCAGATCGCCCAAGGAGTAGTACGTCGGGTCGGCAGGCGGGTCAATGTTGAATCCTCTGGGGTGCTCTTCAGGCTGAGTACATCCATCAAGAACCTGAGATCCATACCGAAGGTAGCTCCCATTGCCGAAATAACGGATAAGGGAAAGAGGGTCGGATCCGCCAAGATCGATAAGACCGGCACTCAGCCACGGGGAATCGGGGTTTTCCGACTGTTCGCAGGAATAAGGTTCGGATTCTCTCCACCAGAAACGAGGTTCATTCAGAAGGTCATTCCAGCGAGCGAAGTTATCTGTAGAAGAAGGCGGTTCTACCGGAGGTGGCTCTACCGGAGGCGGTTCTACCGGAGGTGGCTCTACCGGAGGCGGTTCTACCGGAGGTGGCTCT
>VXNX01000004.1:0-8947 GCA_009840385.1 Candidatus Dadabacteria bacterium | reverse complement strand
AGGCGGTTCTACCGGAGGTGGCTCTACCGGAGGCGGTTCTACCGGAGGTGGCTCTACCGGAGGCCGCTCTACCGGAGGCGGAGTTCCCTCGTCTCCGCTTCCACCGCCACAACCGGAAATGATAACTACAAACAAGATAAAAATGCTGAACTTAATTCTGGACATGGAAATTTTCCTTGTCTCTCTACAGTTTCAGTCTTGGGGCTCGCATACTCAAAAGAGAGATTTAAAAACGTAATTACCTCTATAACTAGCCACTTGCCCCATCATAAGTTATTAAGGAATTATCCTTTTAGGTTGAAAGATTACTGACGTCAACTGAACATCGCAGGCTGTGAAAATTCCATACAGCCTAAGAGTGATTCTATTCTACCGCTTAACTGTTTGTCAAGGTAAATATTAAGTTATTTCAGAGTGATACGGAACGTTTAGTCCTAACAGGCCACCCCCTGCTCCACGTGAATTCACACTATTAATTACCTGTTTCCACGGGAAGCAAAGATGTCACCGGGATAAGATGACTCTGGGAATTTAAAGCTCTATAAATACTCTTTGCCCTCTTTGCAAACCCAGGAGCAAAACACTTTGAAAAAACAGACCAGGCATGTTATAGTTCCCCCTCATTTGAAAAACAATGAAGCTCTCAAGGGAGAACCGGAAAAATAAGCATTCTCGTAAATAAAGACTCAAAAGTCCTCGTGCAGGGAATAACGGGAAGCGCCGGGCTTTTCCACGCGACCCAGTGCCGGGAGTACGGAACCAACGTCGTTGGCGGCGTAACGCCCGGAAAAGGCGGAAGCACCGTCGAAGGGTTCCCTGTTTTCGACACAATGGCCGAAGCTGTGCGGGAGACCGGAGCGAACGTGTCCCTTGTGTTCGTTCCAGCGGCGTTTGCGATGGATTCGATGCTAGAGGCCCTCGATTCCGGCGTTGAGCTCGTAATCTGCATAACCGAGGGAATACCCACCCTGGATGTTGTAAGGGTAAAGGAGTACATGAGGGGTTCCGATGCGAGGCTCGTGGGGCCAAACTGCCCGGGCGTCATGACACCCGGAGAGGCCAAGGTGGGAATAATGCCTGGATACATCCATAAACCCGGAAGAGTGGGGATAATCTCAAGGAGCGGAACTCTGACCTACGAGGCCGTCTGGCAGCTTACCAACCTCGACATAGGACAATCAACCTGCATAGGCATAGGCGGGGATCCGGTGATCGGAACCACGTTTATTGACGCGCTCTCCCTCTTTGAGAACGACCCGGACACAGACGCGGTGGTAATGATAGGGGAAATCGGCGGGTCAGACGAAGAAGAGGCCGCTGAGTACATAAGCGAGAGCTTCTCAAAACCCATAGCCGCTTTCATCGCGGGAGCCACGGCGCCCAAGGGGAAAAGGATGGGTCACGCGGGAGCCATAATTTCCGGGAGCTCGGGAAGCGCCGAAGACAAGTTCCGGGCGCTTGAGCGTGCCGGAGTCACCACCTGCAAAAGCCCGGCGGAGATGGGAGAAGCCCTTCAGAGCGCGATATCGCAAAGTTCCCAGGCTTAGCCTTGCATCTTACTCCCCTTCACACGGGCAATCCTTAAAATTGGTTATTATTTTGCCCGTATGGAACTAAAACTTTTTGAACTCGAAATTTTCAACAATCTTCTCGGAACAATCGCCGAGGAGATGGGTTCTGTTCTCGTAAGAGCGGGATTCTCTCCCAACATAAAGGAAAGAAGAGATCTTTCCTGCGCCATATTCAACTCGGACGGGGAAATGATCGCCCAGGCGGCCCATATCCCCATACACCTCGGGTCAATGTCCTTTGCCGCAAGATCGGTGGCAACGGAGAATCTTTGCCCGGGAGACGTTTTTATTCTTAACGACCCGTTCCGCGGCGGAACGCATCTGCCGGACGTAACGTGCGTCGCGCCCGTGTTTGTTGACGGAAAACCGGAGTTTCTCCTTGCCTCGCGCGCCCACCACGCGGACATAGGAGGCAGCACCCCCGGGTCCATGCCCCTTTCAACGACAATCCACGAAGAGGGAATCATAATACCCCCGACAAGGATACGGGAAGGGGGAGTTCTTAAAGAAACTCTGCTCCAGGAGATAATTCTCTCAACCAGGGATCATGAGGAAAGAGAAGGAGACCTGCGAGCCCAGATAGCCTCGCTTGACACCGGGGAGAAGAGGATGCGGGAACTTCTGGAGAAATACTCTCTTTTGAAAATAAACAATGCCGCTTCCGGGCTTCTTGATTACGGGGAGAGGCTTATGAGAAACGCCATAGAGAAAATACCGGACGGCGATTACGTCTTTACCGACTATATTGAAGACGACGGAGCGGGAACACGGGACATACCGATAAAGGCAAGAATAAACGTAACTGGGGACACGGCGGTCGTGGATTTCAGGGGAAGTTCAAAGAAGGTAAGAGGATGTCTTAACGCTCCCCTGAGCGTAACGACTTCGGCAGTTTTGTACTGCTTTCAGTGTCTCTCAGGCGAAGACACCCCCCTTAATTCGGGGACGCTCAGGCCGATTGAGATCAAAGTCGACGAGGACTCCATTCTAAACGCCCGATACCCGAGCGCGGTCGTCGGCGGAAACGTCGAGACATCGCAGAGGATAGTGGATGTGGTGTTCGGAGCGCTCGCGCAGGCAATCCCCGAAACTATACAGGCAGCAAGCGCGGGAACGATGAGCAACCTGGCTTTCGGCTCGCCGGAGGACACCCCTGCTGATTCCTCCTACGCCTATTACGAAACCATAGCCGGTGGAATGGGGGGACGGTCAGGCGCAAACGGGGCAAACGCCGTGCACACGCACATGACAAACACGCTCAACACCCCTGTTGAGGCAATAGAGAGGGAACTTCCCGTAATGGTGGAATCATACTTCATAAAAAAAGGGTCCGGAGGAGCAGGCAGTTTTCCGGGCGGGGACGGAATCGTAAGGCAGTACAGGTTCCTTGAAGACTCACACGTCTCCTTGATAACCGAGAGAAGGGAGAGACATCCCTGGGGAACCCAAGGCGGAGAAGACGGAAAAAGCGGGCAGAACACGCTCGTATCGGGCAAAGAGGAGAAGAAACTGCCCGCGAAATGCTCCATTGCGGTAAAAGCCGGAGAAGCGGTAAGGATCGAGACCCCGGGAGGAGGAGGATGGGGAACTCCTCCGGCTTTTCTCACCGTCGACGCTCATCAGGACATAGCCTTTCACGTGCGTCACTACAAAAGGGATTTCGAGAATCCCGAGGTCCCCTGCATGATAACCCTGCCGGGGCTTAGGCAAAGCGGGGTAAGGGTAGTCTTCAATACCGTTTTCATTCACCCGAAGCACAAGCCCGAAGGCTCGGTGGCGGAAGCCATGGCCCAGCTTGACACATACGACGACATATACTGCGAATACTCGGAAAGCGTTTTCCAGATAAAAAACAGACGGGATATAGAAAGACTCGGCGAGGAAGAGAAAATCGGGTTTTTCACGCTGATGGAAGGAGCGGATCCGGTTTTGAACCCGGAGCATATTCTCGAATACCACGAAAGGGGCGTCCGGGCGGTCGGTCTCTCCTGGAATAACAGGAACATCTACGCGTCAGGGCCCGAGAGCGACGAGGGACTCTCCGAGCAGGGAAAGGAACTTCTCCGCCAAATGAACGCCCTCGGCATCACGCTTGATCTCTCCCATCTGAACGAACGCTGTTTTTGGGAAAGCGTGGAACTCACGGAGCTCATACCCGTTGCGACCCACTCGAATTCAAGAGTGCTTGTGGATCACCCGAGGAATCTGCGCGACGAGCAGCTTCGCGCCATCTCCGAGAGGGGTGGAGTAACCGGAGTTGTTTTCTACGGGAAGTTTCTTAGAAAAGGACAGGGTCTAGCCACCCTAGAAGACATATACGCCCACATAGACCATATCATAAACGTCTGTGGCGAAGATCACGTGGGAATGGGAACCGACATGGACGGAGCGCCCATAAAAGACTTCCCCGAAGAGATGAGGCACATAGCCGAACTTCGCACGCTTCCCGACTATCTTCTCGGCAAAGGGTATTCGAGGGGGGTTGTGGAAAAAATAATGGGAACGAATTTCCTTCGTGTAATAAAAACAAATCTCGAAAAAGTACCGGACGACATTGAGTAACGCGTCGTCGCCCTGTCTCCGCTTTACCCCTCCCTACCGCGTCTTTCCGCTGACATAGGTAAGGTTACTGAACAAGAAGAATGCCTTGATTCGTTTCCCTGTCAGAGATTTGTATCTCAAATAACTTCGTCAGCAGCGCGAAAGTCGCTTTGCTGTTATGATCCTTGGCATCGACGTAAAACCAGTGACCGTTATGTCTGGTAACAACCGAAGCACAGTCTCCATCAGTTCGGGGACTTGAACAAATCAGCTGAGGTCGCGTATCGCTTGATATGATTTCGAATCGCTTTCCAGCGGGACTGCAGTCCCAACCATCTCGCTTTTTGCCTTCTTCACTGCAACCTTCGCCGTTCTTAATAGTTGAAATTTTGACTATTTCCCTGTCCCTATCGGGTACTTTTACGTTCTGCGACAGGTAGTGCATTATTCCGAACAATGAGCGGGTTCCCACTTTTATTTCGGGTATTTCGGAACTGCACTCGGTTTCAGAGTCGGTCAGTATTAAAATTCCTTTTCCATCTTTAATCTTCAAAAGACTCGTCAACTCTTTCCATTGCGGGTCATTATTGTTTCCGCGCAAGCAATCGAAGTTGTCATCCAAAAAGCAGGCCATTATTTTTTTGGGCTGTTTTTCTTTTTTCGTCGATTCTCCTTCGATTTTAGTAGAGGAGCAGATCTCATCAGGGCTGGCTTCGAAAAATCTTACTTTATTTTGTTGTCTCAAATTTTTTAACGCGACAAGTACATCTTCGTATTTGTCGAATTCTTCCTGCTCTGGCAGATAATCCGGCGTAGGTCCGGATGCAAACGGGGCATTTAATGCAGGACCGAAACGCTCAACCGTTATTGCTAGAACGCGTTCTATCGAAAACCCGGATTGGGTAAGATAAAACACCGTCTCCAGCCCCAAACGTTGATTCATGGTCTCATTCAGTTTCTTGCCGGTAAGCGGACTGTATTGAAGGGTAGTTTCACGGGTGCCTCCTATTCCCACCTGTCCCAAGAGATTATTTTCGTTTTTCACACTCTCGTCTACTGAGGAGCCAAGAACGCTGGTTACCGCACCGGTTAATGAAATTTGACTCGGTGCCTGTTTGTATTTCTCCGTTACCGTTCCAACAGTTGTAAATACAGGGGGTGTTCCATAGCGCATGCGCACCAGGTTTTTAAGCATCTGACTGTCTCTGGCCACAGCCATTTGATCAATAAAGTTGCTCTGCCATTTTTCGTTCCAATGCAGAGTTTGGCAGCCGGACAGCAGCAAAGCAACTGACATTATGGCCGCAAGTAAGATAAAGGAACTGATTCTACGGTTTTTGGACATGGTTATAGCTTACGCTTTTAAAAATCCAAGATCTCTTTGTCTTCAAATTAAACTTGCGGGGCTTTATCTACTTTTATCCGTACACTTTCGGCTCTATGTACGGAAGCAACCTTAACTAAATGCTTCTCACCCTTTTTCTCAAGGATTTTTTGCTCCGAAACAGCATCATAAAGCCTGTTTGGATGAAAAAACCAACGAAGGCCGTCAGCCCAGGTTTATCTTGTATCTTCCAGGACCGGTAATCATCAACGCTACATAAGCAAAGAGATATTCAATTGCGTTTGAAGCTCCCTGCCATCCCGCCGCGGGTGACTCTTCCGGAAGATAGAGGTGAAAGAGAACCGCTACGATCATGTTAACGGACAGAAGAAAAGTCGCGGGTACAAAGAAAATTCCCGCGATTATGAAAGCCGAACAGAAAAACTCGGCAAAAGCCGCCATAAACCCCCAGAAAACCGGGTAAAAATCAATACCGAAGGTCTGTAATGACCCCCCGATCTTAGTCCATCTCTCGGGGCCTCCGACCAGCTTCCCGTAGCCGTGGAAAATAAGCATCGAGAAACCGAAACCTATCCTGAGCAGAAAAATTCCTAAATCCGCATCCTTGTTTCTGCCATAAATTGACATGGTCTTTAAACTTTATATTAATCGAACCTATTAGACAAGGTCTTCTCCGCCGTCAACCCCTATCACGTTGCCCGTGATCCAGGAGGCTTCGTCAAGGGAGAGAAGCACAATGGCTTTTGCCACGTCTTCTGTGGTCGTCAGTCTTCCCGAAGGGTTTGCCCTGAGAGCATGATCGATGAGTTTGTCATTTTCAGGAATTTTTCTGAGAGCGGGAGTGTCCGTTACGCCCGCCATTATTGAGTTCGCGGTAATCCCTTGGGGCGCGAGTTCAACGGCAAGCTGGCGTATGTGGGCCTCTATGGCCGCCTTTGCGGCCGATACCGCGCCGTAAGTGGGCCAGACCTTGTGACTCCCCGCGCTCGTCATGGCGAATATTCTCCCGCCCTCGCCCATTATTCCCTCCATAACGAGATCCTGCGCCCAGTAAACGATGCTGTGGGCCATCACGTCCAAGGTCATGTCAATGTTCTTGGTGTTAAGAACATCCCTGCGTTCGTCCGCGACGTAGCGCTTGAGCGTACCGAACGCTACGGAGTGGATCATCACCTTTACCTGAGAGCCATCCTGCTGCACCACGTCTTTTATATCCGCGATAACCTCCTGCCTCTTCTCAGCGTCGGCAACGTTCACGTTGTAGAATTTCACTTCGCTTCCCGTGCTTTTTATCTCCTCCACTATCCCTTCTACCTTTGCCATGGTTCCCCTGCGGTCAAGGTGCACGCCGAAGATATTCATTCCCCGCCGCGCCAGCTCAAGACTGCAGGCCTCCCCGAAACCGCTTGAAGAGCCGAGCACAAGCGCCCAACTGCCTTTAAGAGAATTTTCAAACAATCTGCTTTACTCCTTATGTATGGAAATTAGGGGTGGAATCGTACACGATTTCCCCCCTTTTTCTAAATCGAAAGGATCATTGCGACCCGTTATCCGTCTCTTTGCCGGGGGAAACGGCATACCCAGAGAGGCGGGATTTCTCCGAGAGGTCCGTGGGAAGCTCTTTCGAGGTTTTAATTCCTAACTCCTTTAAATCCAAGGCTCTTTTTACGAGGTTGCCCTTCCCTTCGAAAAGACTGTTCATCGCGCTTTGGTAAGCTTTGTCAGACTGTTCTATCCGTCTTCCCACATCCTTTAGGTGCTCAACGAAAGTTACGAACTTGTCGTACATCCTCCCGGCGCTTTCGGCTATTTCCCTGGCGTTTGCGTTCTGGTACTCAAACTGCCAGATGCTGTGTATGGTTCTGAGCGTCGCGAGAAGAGTCGAGGGACAGACAATTATCACGTTCTTCTCAAAAGCCTCGGAGTAAAGATCCCTCTCCGTCTCTATGGCCAGCATGAAAGCGGATTCAAGCGGAACGAACATCAAAACGTAGTTAAGGCTTCTGATTTCGGGGATATTCTCATATCCCTTGTCGCTGAGTTCCTTTATGTGGTTTCGAAACGAGAGGACATGCTGCTTCAGGTAATCTTTTCTTTCCTCCTCATCTTCGCAGGAGACGTATCTTTCGTAAGCCGTAAGAGATACCTTGGAGTCGATTATGACATCTTTTCCCTCGGGGAGATGAACGATCACGTCGGGTCGGAGGGTATTGCCGTTGCCCCCCTTGTAGCTTGACTGGGAGTGATACTCCTTGTCTTCGGAGAGCCCTGACATCTCAAGCGCCTTTTCAAGCACTATTTCCCCCCAGGCACCTTGGGCCTGAGATTCTCCCTTGAGAGCGGTAGTAAGATTGAGGGCTTCCTGGCTCATCTGCTCGCCCAGGTTCTTAAGATTCTCTATATGGGCTTTAAGGGAGGCTCTGTCGGTGCTGGCTTCCTTGTGTGTATCGGTGACCTTCTTCTCGAAATCCTTTATCTGCTCGCGGAGGGGATTAAGGAGAGTCTCCATGTCCGCCTTGTTTTTGTCGGTGAATTTCTTTGTCGTATCCTCGAAGATCCTGTTTCCCAAGTTCTCAAATTCGTCACCCAGTCTTTTTTTCGCATCCTCCAGTATAGTCAGCTTTTCCTCGAAGCTTTTTCTTTCCTGTTCTATGGTCGCATTTAACCCCGACAGAATGATCTCTTTTTCAGCAACCTGGGACCTGAGTTCACCGATCTGTCTTTCGAATCCTGAAATCCTCAAATCGCGGTCCGCGACGGCGGCTGCCTTTTCTTTCATGCTGGATTCAAGGGAGGCTTTCTCGGCATTAAGGGCGCCTGCGGCCTCAACGGAGTCTTTAAGCTTCTCCTCAAGCCCGGCACCCTTGCTCTTTGACTCTTCAAGTTCGGTCCTGATCAAGGAAAGCTCGGTTTCGGTCGACTCACGCCGACCCCTTTCCCTGGTCAGGTAGTAGAAGAGCACGAAGGCAACAATCGCCATCGCCCCCAGATGGGTAAGCAGACCAGAGATATCCATAGAGTTATTATAAACGATAAAAGGGGTCGCGGGGAGCGGCCCTCAAAAGGTTTTGCCCCATCAGGGGCGGAAGAACCTCTGGCAACCGAATATAACGCTTGAGAAAATTGTGTGTTGGTATCGAGAATTTTCAAGCCTCGCAGTAAGCCTCACGGTCGGTTAGTACTCATCAGCTTAATTCCTCACGGAACTTACACCCTAAGCCTATCAACCTCGTAATCTTCAAGGGACCTTAAGGAACTTACGTTCGGGAGATCTAATCTTGAGGCAGGTTTCCCGCTTAGATGCTTTCAGCGGTTATCCTTTCCGAGCATAGCTACCCAGCACTGCCGTTGGCACGACAACTGGTACACTAGAGGCTCGTCCACTCAGGTCCTCTCGTACTATGAGCAGATCCTCTCAAATCTCCTTCGCCCGCTACAGATAGGGACCGAACTGTCTCACGACGTTCTAAACCCAGCTCGCGTACCGCTT
>VXNX01000003.1 GCA_009840385.1 Candidatus Dadabacteria bacterium | reverse complement strand
ATGCTTCTGCTTACAGAGAAGTGGAATCCTCTCGGTGGAGTACCAGGCTAAGATTATATTGTTTTAGCTGGCTTATAACGGACAGGGAGAATCATAATGGATTCTTTCTGTCCGTTGTTTTTTGTTTTCTTCCCAACAAGCAGTTCTTGCGTCCCAAGCGAAGCGGACGCAGATTCTCGCTGTATTCAGGCAGGATAACTGCCCCTGTCTCTCTTTTTCTTCTCTTGGTCTTTCTCTGAAGCGCCGTTTGATATAATCCGCAGTATAATTGATAATAGAGTCTCCGGGACGGTGATCTTAATTGTCTGAAAAAATCCCAAATTTTCTCAAAAACGGGTACTTGGCGCTCGCCTTGGGAACCATTATTGTCCTATCTTTTTTTCTCGTCGCCGAGCCGGTCAGTCTTGACCGAAAATACAACAATCAGAGCATAAAGATTGCCGAGGACGCCCTTAAGCATGTAAACAAGTTTTATCTGGATAAAGCCAAGATCGACTACGCAGAAATGCTTGAAAAGGCGGTCTCCAGCCTCGAAACCTTTCTTGACGACGTGCTGGTGGAATTCCCAGAAGATCGGGGCGGGAACTTCGCCGTTCAGGTAAAGGAAAAAACGAAAAAATTCAAAGAAAAGGAACTGCCGTCCTCAAACGATGTCGCAAGCACCTTGGGCCAAGTCGTGTCTTTTGTCCTTTCTAACACAGGGGCCGAAGAACGCGCCGTCAAAAACATAGAATATTCAATATCGGACAGCATGCTGAAGGTCCTTGACCCGCACTCCGCCATGATTCCGCCGGATGTCTACAAGGAGTTTTTGATAGATACTGAAGGAAGCTTCGGAGGACTCGGAATAGTGGTCGGAATAAGAGACGGTCAGCTGACCGTCATATCGCCGATAGAAGGCACTCCCGCCTACAGATCGGGAATAAAGACCAAAGACAAGATCGTGCAGATAGAAAACGAGTCGACCATAAACATGCCGCTTCTCGAGGCCGTTGGAAAACTCAGGGGCAAAAAAGGGACCAAGGTAAACTTGCTTATTTCCAGGAAAAACTTCAGTAAACCCAAGAAGTTCTCGATAGTAAGGGACACAATAAAGATAGAAAGCGTTGAAGGGTTTGATCTTGAAAACGACATTCTTTACCTGAGAATAAGAAATTTCCAGAAAAACACATCTTCTGATCTTAAAAAAGAGATAAAAAACCGCTCCTACCCTATCAAGGGAGTAATTCTGGATTTAAGAGCAAATCCCGGGGGTCTTCTCTCGGAGGCGGAAAAAGTAGCCGATCTCTTCCTTTCCTCGGGAACGATAATGACGACAAAAGCAAGGGATTATTCAAAGACCTACAGGGCGACGGCAAGACAGCCTGAGTACAAGGGAAAGGTAATAGTGCTTGTGAACCAGGGAAGCGCGAGCGCGTCGGAAATAGTCGCCGGAGCGCTGAAAAACAACAAAAGAGCAATTGTGGTGGGAAAAAGATCCTTCGGCAAAGGTTCTGTCCAGAAGATCTTCGAGTTCGAAGACGGCGCCGCGTTGAAGCTCACCATAGCGAAATATCTGACCCCGGGCAATATCTCCATACAGGATAGCGGTATAACCCCCGACATCCTCCTGCAGGGATCCTTTGTTAACGAGGAGAAGGTCGTTTACAATCCGCTACCCGAAAAAAGAGAAACCGCAGAGGAGACAGAACCGCCGACTCCTGAACTCACGATCAAGTATATTGACGACAGCTTGGCACCGCAGGAAGAAGACGAGGCCGAAGTCCAGCCGGACGAATCACTTACAAAAGTGCAGAAACTTGAGAAGCTGGAAAGCGATTTCTACATAAAACTCTCAAGCAGGCTGCTTCTGGCGGAGACCCCGGAACAGATGTATGCAGCGGCCGGCGATTTCTCCAACGCACAGCTTGAAGAAATCAAAACCCGTATCGAGGATACGGGAATCGACTGGTCGGCAGGTGAAACAAAAGATC
Organism: Candidatus Dadabacteria bacterium; assembly: GCA_009840385.1. Taxonomy (NCBI): domain Bacteria; kingdom Pseudomonadati; phylum Thermodesulfobacteriota; class Candidatus Dadabacteria; species Candidatus Dadabacteria bacterium. The sequence goes on along the minus strand of VXNX01000003.1, from coordinate 95,502 downwards.
TCAGCGTATCAGTTGAAACGGTTCCCTCGAAGACAGTTTTCCGAGCCGGTGAAGAGAGTTTTCTCGAGATAAAAGTGACAAACTCCGGCCCCGACCCAATCTACAGGCTCAGTGCCGTCACAGACTGTGAGAACCGCGTTTACAGCAATGGGGAACTTCTGTTCGGAAAATTGCTCCCTGGGCAGAGCAAAACCTCGAAAGTTAGGTTCTCCGTACCCAGGTGGGTAACTACCAGAGAGGATAATCTAAAGCTTGTTTTCACAAGTTCGGGGGAAAAAACCTTTACGGAAGAAAGCCTGCTCGTGAGAACCGTGGCGGACAAGCGTCCCGTCTACTCCCATAACCACGAAGTAGTGGACGACGGAAGATTCGAGAGCCAGGGAAACGGAAACGGACGCGCGGAATTTGAAGAAACGGTAGTACTCAACTTGAGATTAAAAAACGTAGGAGACGGAGTATCGGAAAAAACGGTCGTGACTCTCAAAAATCTTTCGGGCGACGGCGTGTTCCTTGAGAGAGGAAGAATTGAATTTGAGAACTTTCGTCCTGGAGAAATCCGCTTTGCGCCGTTTCGTTTCAGGCAGGACGGCAAAGCCGATGAGACGAAATTCGAACTTATCGTAATGGATGAAGACTTTCGGGAAGTAAAAACACAGAAAATAACCCTACCTGTCTTCGCGCAAGAGAGACCGTTTTCCCCGGCTTCGGCAAAGAAAACCGCCGTGTTCAGGGACGCAAGCTACATACTCGGGGGGACTTTCCCCGAAGCCTCGTCAATAGCCTTGGCGCAGAAAAGCTCCATTGTAAAAATTCTCGGGGCCTCGGGGCGATGGATACGGGTTGAGGGGAAGAACTCGGTAGCGGGCTGGGTTGAGGAAAAGTCTATCAGGGTTAACCGGGCAAGTCACGATGACTCATCCGGGGAAACGTCGGGAGAGAGCGGATCAAACGGCGCCGCACAGCAGATCTCGCTTCTCGAAGAGGCTTTTGAGTGGCCCCCCTCCATAATAATTTCAGATTTCCCGATGTCCACAGAAGATTCCATGATACTGGTACGAGGGTCTGTCAGGGACTCTGACCGCATAGAGAGCGTCTCGGTGTGGAAAAAGAACGACAAGATAAAGCTCCTCACTCCGGGCAAAAACACCGCCGCCCTGCTTTTTCCTTTAACTCTTGAAGAAGGGATAAACCTTTTCACCATAGTGGCCAAGGACGAAAAGGGAATGACGTCAAGAAAAATCCTGGCCATAAGAAAGGATATTTCTTGACCTTCGGATATGCGGCGCCTACGCATTGAGAACAGTGGATGAAGTCCCAGAAACAAAATAATGCTTAAATTTCTTTCCTTTCGAATACTGACCGGAGCAGTCGTGATCCTCGCGGTCGCAAGCATAACCTTCTTTTTGCTCAGAGTGCTTCCCGGAGGTCCTTTCGATACGGAAAAAAGCATTCCTCCGCACATACTCGAGAATATCGAGAAGAAATACCACATGGACAAACCACTGCACAAGCAATATCTCATCTACATGGGGAACCTGGCCCAGGGGGATTTCGGACCTTCATACAAATACGACGACAGGCCAGTTACAGACATAATAAAGGAAACCTTGCCGGTCTCAATGGGGCTCGGGTTTGTATCCCTTGTGCTTGCGTTTTTCTTGGGAACTGCCGTCGGAATGATCTCCTCGCTGTTTCCAAGAAGCATCCACGACATTGCTTCCGTGCTAATCTCCACCTCTCTTGTATCGGTCCCGAGCTTCGTCGTGGGAGCAGCGCTCATATATTTTTTCTCCGTTAAATGGGGGGTTCTGCCGGCCGCTCTCTGGGGAGAGCCCAAGCACATCGTCCTTCCGGCGGTGACCCTGAGCCTAGCTCCATTCGCCTATATCTCAAGGTTAGTACGCTCCAACATGCTCGATGTGTCGGGCCAGTTTTTCGTAAGAACCGCAAGAGCGAAGGGTCTTGGAAGAACAAAGATATTCACAAAGCACATACTGAGAAACGCGCTTATACCTGTCGTAACGGTGCTCGGCCCCCTGACCGCCTACCTAGTTACGGGATCATTTGTCGTCGAACATATATTCGCGATACCGGGAATGGGACGGTTTTTCGTTTTCGCCGTGGCAAACAGAGATTACTCAGTGGTGCTCGGGATAACGATCATCTACGCTCTTCTGCTTGTAATAGCGAATCTCATCGTCGACCTTCTCTACGCCATACTTGATCCGCGAATAGAGCTTAGAAAACAGGAGCCGATCGCCTGATACCGGGCAGCCGCAGACGGAAATGAAAAACATAAAAATAGTTATCGAGTATGACGGCACGGACTACCACGGCTGGCAATGCCAGGCGAATCTTCCCACGGTACAGAAGACGATAGAGGACGCCTTACGGCAAATTACCGGAGAAAACATAAAGATAACGGGATCCGGAAGAACGGATGCCGGCGTGCACGCGATGGGTCAGGTGGCAAGTTTTCTCACCGAGACGCAACTGGATTCCGAAACCTTGCGAAAAGCACTCAACTCCACCCTTCCCCGCGACATATCCATTATCAAGGCCCTTGAGGTTCCAGAAGGCTTTCACGCACAGTTCAGCTCCCGAAACAAGATATACGAATACAGGATTTTCAACAGACCGCATCCCCCTGCACTTCAGAGAAACAGAGTATGGCATATCCCGGAGAAGCTTGATACGGGGAAGATGAAAGAAGCCGCCTCCCATCTTGAGGGAAAGCATGATTTCTCCGTTTTCGCCACGGCCGACATAACCGTGAAAACCACGGTGCGCACGGTAAAACGGGTTCACATCAAGAAAACCCGCGAAGGGATAATCCTTATTGAAATAGAGGCGAACGGGTTTCTGAAAAGAATGGTGAGAATGATAACCGGAACCCTCGTGGAAACTGGAAAGGGAAAACTCGCCCCAGAGGGATTCGGACAGATACTCGCCCAGGGACAGAAGACCAAAAATGTTTTCACCGCTCCTCCTCAGGGACTTTTTCTTAAAAAAGTCCTTTACTGAATCTCAAAACGCTTAAAAGACCGATACTCTTATACGAGATTCCCGTATATAATTAGAGGCATTTAAACGAAACGCGCGATGAAATTCCTAAGATTCAAAAACGCCGAAGAAGAACCTGTATTCGGAAAATATCTCGACGGATCGGTCTTTGAGATAGAAGGGGATATTTTCGGTAGGTATTCGGTAACGAACGTAAAGCACGACTACGCGGACATAGCGCCGCTTGCTCCCTGCCTCCCGACAAAAATCATAGCCGTAGGACTCAACTACGAGGATCACGCCAGGGAAATGAAAAGGACTCCTCCCGAAGACCCAATGCTCTTTATGAAACCCTCAACGGCGGTTATCGCACATCAAGAAGAAATAAAATATCCTGCGCACATGTCGAGCAGGGTCGACTACGAAGGAGAACTCGGGGTCGTTATAGGAAAGAAAGCCCGCATGGTGGAAAAGGAACAAGCGCTTGAATATGTCTTCGGGTATACCTGCGTAAACGACGTGACCGCAAGAGACCTTCAGGCAAAGGATATACAGTTCACAAGAGGCAAGGGATTTGACACGTTCGCCCCGTTCGGACCTTTCATAGAAACGGAAGTCGACCCCACGGACCTGCACATAAAAACTTTTTTAAACGGTGAAGTAAAACAGAACTCAAGCACGAAAAACCTGATATTCAGCGTCCCTGAGCTTGTAAGCTTCATATCAAAGGTGATGACGCTTCTTCCGGGAGACATAATAGCGACCGGAACTCCTTCCGGGATAAGTCCCATGAGCCTTGGAGATGTGGTGGAAGTGGAAATTGAGGGAATCGGAAGGCTCGTAAACCGCGTCGCCCGGTAAAAAATTCTACTTCTCGGGCGCTTGCGGGAATCTGGCCTCGGAATTAATAATCATTCAGGTAGGTTAATGCCCTGAAAAAATCAGAGAACGCAGAGGAAAACTTAAATTGCCTAAAGTACTAGTAATCCCGGGAGACGGGATAGGAGTTGAAGTAACCGAAGTCAGCGTGTCTATACTCAAGGCCGTAGGGAAGAAAAACGGGATTGAGTTTGCGCTTGAAAGCGATCTTCTCGGCGGATGCGCCATAGACGCACACGGGGTTCCCGTAACCGAAGAAACCATAGAGAAAGCTAAGCAAAGCGACGCGGTGCTCCTGGGGGCCGTGGGCGGTCCGAAATGGGAGAACATGGAACACCACCTAAAACCCGAAAGGGGACTTCTCGAACTCAGAAAACAGCTGGACACCTTCGCGAACCTGAGGCCCGCGATTGTCTACGCTGCACTTGCCGATGCGTCCACGCTTAAAAGGGAAGTGGTGGAAGGAGTCGACATAATGGTCGTGAGGGAGCTTACGAGCGGAATATATTTCGGACATCCGAGAGGAACCGAACAGCTGGGCAAGGGGGAAAGCAAGGCGTTTAATACCCTCCATTACACAACTTCCGAGATAGAGAGAGTAGCGAAGATGGCCTTTGAAATCGCCAGAAAAAGAAAAAACAAGGTTACCTCAATAGACAAATCGAACGTTCTCGAATCGATGGTACTCTGGAGAGACACTGTCACGGAGATCCATGACCGCGAGTTCTCAGACGTGACGCTCGAGCATCTGTACGTGGACAACGCCGCTATGCAGCTCATAAGAAGACCCACAGACTTCGACGTTATGCTGGCGGGGAACATGTTCGGCGACATAATAAGCGACGAGGCCGCCCAGCTCACCGGCTCCCTCGGCATGCTGCCCTCGGCAAGCGTCGGAAACGAAGGGGCCATATACGAGCCGGTGCACGGAAGCGCTCCCGACATCGCCGGCAAGGGCGTAGCGAATCCCATAGCCTCGGTTCTCTCGATGGCTATGATGCTACGTTACTCCTTTGACATGGACGAGGCCGCCACACAGGTCGAAGAAGCGGTAGCAAATGTTCTTGAGAAGGGTTATCGCACATCCGACATATACGAGGAAGGAAAAACCAGGGTGGGCACAGAGGAAATGGGATCTCTCATACTCGACGAGTTGTGAGAAGAAATGATTCCTGTCCCGAAGAGTGAACGGTAAAAATCCCACGATTGAACTTTCGTCACACCTGGGAAACCCCATGGTGGAGGAGTTTCTTGCATCCCCGCCCGGAGGACCGACGGATCTTTCCGGTCTTTACGGAAACTCCCCCTATTTTCTTCTGGCTCTTCTCTCCGAGGTTCCGGGCAAAAGAATTCTCCATGTCTGTGAGCAAAGAGAACAGTGCGCCGTTGCGGCGCGGAGTGTCTCTTCTCTGAAAGGAATGGAAATCCCGGTTCTTCTCTCAAAAGGAATGGAGAAAAACCGCTCCCTTTTCGAAAAAAAAGAGATCTCCGAACCCGAGAGGCTTCACTCCCTTTTCATGTGGAAGCAAACGGGAGTGCTCTGCGCAGACGCGGCTTCCCTTGCCGAGATACTGCCTCCACCCCGCTCCCTCGAAGCCGAGAGCTTCACCGTGGAAGAGGGAATGGAAGTTGATCGGGATGAGCTTGCGCAAAGACTCCTCGGGATCGGTTACCGCGAGGTGGATTTTACCGAGAAACGGGGAGACATGAGCGTCCGGGGCTCCATAGTGGACTTGTTCTCGCCGGGTTCTTTGAATCCTTTGAGAGTGGAGCTTTTCGCAGACAGGATAAATTCGCTTCGGGAGTTCTCTTCTTCAACTCAGAAATCCATTGGAAAAACAAAAAAAGCCGTGATCAATCCGGCTTCTTTCGCAATTTACCGCCAAACAAGCAAAGACACCCTGATCAAGCAGATACTCTCCGGAGCTGACAAGCAGGGGCTTACGTCAAGCGAGGTTGAACCTCTGGTAGAGGCGTTTGAAAACGGCTCATATTTCAGGGGAATCGAGTGGTTCACGCCGTTTTTTTGGAACTCGCGCCAATGCATACTCGATTACCCCAGAGAGGATCTTATCATAAGCCTTCCCCAAGGATTTGAGGAAGTTGAGCTGCTATTAAAACTTGAGGAGAAATTCGAAGCGAGAAGAAAATCCCTTGGGAAACTCGAAAAATCGCTTCCCCAATTCAGAAAACTTTATCTCGAGGGAAAAAAGCTCAAAGAGAAACTGGGAAAATCAAGGCTCGTATACACAGGCGCGATGGAGATAGGTGCAGAAGGAAAAAACAGCATCAGGTTCAGCACCGAGGAGATATCGTTTTCAAAGCCTTCTCTCGAGGTCTTCATGGACAAAGCCGAAGAACTGATGGAAGACGGCTACGCGGTGTTTATATTTTTCACCTCGCGGGGCGAGAGAGAAAAATTCCTCAAGCTTACTGAGAACCGCCCGGATAGCGCGATGGTGCACGTGGTCGGAGAACTTTTTGAAAGCACCGTTCTTCATGATTTCAGGATCGCCCTTTTAACGGAGAAAACCCTGCTCCAGAAAACAAAAAGCCAAGGCACCCCCTTCGGAGGAAGCGACATACCCTCCGCGTTTCTTACCTCGTTCAGCCAGCTTAAACACGGAGACTACATAGTTCACAAGGAATTCGGGATAGGAATTTTCAGGGGGCTCAAGAGGCTTTCGTTTGAGAACCGCCAAGGTGATTTTCTTGAGTGCGAGTACAAAGGCGGGGACAAGATATTCGTCCCCGTGGAGAAATCCAGGCTGATCCAGAAATACATGGGAGACGGAAGAGAACCGAGAATCGAGAAACTCGGAAGTGCGAACTGGAAAAAAACCGTCGGCAAGGTTAAAAGGGCTGTCGAGGAAGTCGCGACCGAGCTTGTGGAACTCTGCGCTGAGAGAAAAGTCGGGAAAGGCTTTCAGTTCTCCCCCAGGGATCAGATGTTCAATGGATTCGAGATGGAGTTTCCCTGGAGCGAGACCCCGGATCAGTCAGCGGCGATAGAGGACGTAATGTCCGACATGGAATCGGAAAAAGCCATGGACAGGCTGATCTGCGGAGATGTCGGGTTCGGAAAAACCGAAGTGGCCCTGCGGGCCGCCTTTAAAGCATGCCTTGACGGAAAACAAGTCATGGTGATCGCCCCGACAACCCTTCTCGCCAGCCAGCACTACCGGACCGCGCTTTCGAGGTTTGAGCACTACCCCGTAAGAATCGATATGCTCTCGCGATTCACAACGGCCAAAAAAGAAAAAGAGATACTAAAAAGGCTCGAAGACGGTTCCCTCGACCTCATAATCGGAACACACAAGCTTCTGGGGAAAAAAATAAAGTTCAGAAACCTCGGCCTCGCGGTAATAGACGAGGAACAGAAATTCGGTGTCAACCACAAAAAATCCATAAGATCGATGAAAAACGCCGTTGAAGTCCTCACTCTTTCCGCAACCCCCATCCCGAGAACCCTACAGCTCTCCCTAGCCGACGTAAGGGACATAAGCGTAATAAACACCCCTCCTGAAGGACGTCAGCCGGTGGAAGTGTACATTCAGCAGTTCAACACCGGAGTTATAAAGGAAGCGGTGGAAAAAGAAGTCAAAAGGAACGGCACGGTTTTTTTCATACACAACAGGATAGAAGACATATTCGAGAAGGCGGACCTTCTGCAAAACCTCATGCCGGAACTGTCAATAGGGGTAACACACGGACGCATGAACGAAACCCGCCTCTCAAGAACCATAGAACAGTTCGCGGACGGAAGAGTGAACCTGCTGGTAACAACAGCGATAGTTGAATCCGGACTCGATATACCGAAAGCCAATACTATAATAGTGAACAACGCTCACACTATGGGACTTGCGGACCTTTACCAGCTGAAGGGCAGAGTCGGAAGATCGGACAAAAAAGCGTACGCCTACTTTCTCATACCGTCTGTGCACTCCCTAACCGAGGAAGCGAGAAAAAGACTTGAGGTCCTCTCGCGCCTCACTGATCTTGGAAGCGGCTTCAAACTGGCCACGGCCGACCTTCAGATAAGGGGGGCCGGAACCCTTTTCGGAGAAAAGCAGTCAGGACATATAGCGGATATCGGTCTTGAGTTTTATCTTGAGCTGCTTAGAGACACCGTGGAGAGCAAAAGGGGCGAGAGCCGCGTCCACGAAATCAGACCGGAGATAAAAACACAGGACGATGCGTTTATCCCCGAGCACTACATACAAAGCGGTTCGGAGAGGCTTTTTTACTACAAAAAAATATCATCGGCGGGAGAACGCGGGGAATTAAGAGAAATCGCCGCGGAAGTTGAAGACAGGTTCGGTGCTATGCCCGACCCGCTGAAACGGCTGATTCTCATCGCGGAACTCAGGATCGCCCTCGGGGAGAAATTCATAAAAAGAGCCGAGATAGGAAAAGCTTCAGCGACCCTGAGCCTTGCGGCCGCGGAGAACCGGGGCCGGGAGAAGAAACTCAAAATCCCCCTTCCGCCCGAGCGCAGATACGAAACGCTCATAAGCGCTGTGGAAAAGGTAGAAAAACCGGCCCAAGCCCGTGTATAGTATAATTCGCGGAATCGAGGCAAGAGAGAAAAAAAACGGTTTGTAAGGAGATTTCAGATGAAAAAACCATGGTGGCTTACGGTCCTGGCGCTCTTCACGGTCTTTACGCTCGTGTCTGTCCACACAACGCAAGCGGCGGTCGTGGAGAAGGTGGTGGCCGTGGTAAACAACAGAATAATAACGCTTAGCGAACTGAATCAGGAGATAAAGGACGTGACCATAAACCCGGAGGCGGAAATCAACAGTAGCGAAGTGCTTGACGCCATGATAGATCGTATTCTGCTCGACCAGCAGGCGGCCGCCAGGAAGATATCGGTAAGCGACGAAGAGGTAAAGGCGATAGTAAAAAGCCAGCAGGAAGCCATGAACCTAGATGAAGAAGCAATAGCCGAGGAACTTAAAAAACAGAACATGTCGGAAGAGCTTTTCTACCGCCAGTGGAAATACCAGATACTCTCAAGAAGGCTTCTTGACCACGTCACTCAAGGAAGCATAGCGGTTACGGACGAGGAAATAGAGGAATACCACAAAAAACATTATGGAGAAGAGGGAAGCGGTTACGGAAAACAGACGAAAATCGCCCATATACTGATTGACCAGGAGGCGGAAAACGCGCTCGCCAAAGCAGAAGAAGTTCTGGAGCTCGCAAAATCCGGGGAATCCTTCGGGGAACTCGCAAGAAAATACTCGATGGACGAATCGTCGGCGCAAAACGGCGGGGTGCTTGGATATTTCGTCAAAGGAGACCTGGTAGCTGAAATCGAAAACGCTGTGGAGCAGACCGAAGTAAATGGTATCGCGGGACCGGTAAAGTCATCTCGCGGCTACCACATAGTAAAGGTTCTTGAGAGAATCGAAGCTGGAGAAGCCTCGGTTTCCCGGTACAAAGACCGCATAAAGCACCAGATCTACATGGAAAAGGTCGAGCGGTTCATAAGTTCCTGGCTTGAGGACATCAAGAAAAAATCTTACATAGAGATAAAGATCTGAATTTCCCCCTATTACTCCTCCGCCGCATAAGCCTCGGGGGGAAGACACGTGCACACCAGATTCCTGTCACCGTAGGCATTGTCTATTCTTGAGACCGGCGGCCAGAATTTGTTAGTCCTGAGATATGGAAGCGGGAAAAACGCCTGCTGGCGTGAATAGGGATGTTCCCAGTCCGAAGACACGAGATCCAGGACCGTGTGGGGAGAATTCCTAAGTACGTTGTCCGAAAGGTCCGTCCCGCCGTCGATGATCTCCTGGATTTCCCTGCGTATTTCTATCATCGCGTCGCAGAACCTGTCCAGCTCTTCCATGGATTCGCTCTCCGTAGGTTCCACCATCAGCGTTCCCGCTACCGGCCATGACATAGTCGGCGCGTGAAACCCGTAATCCATGAGTCTTTTGGCTACGTCTTCCGCCGTTATTTCCGCGCTTTTCCCGAGTTCCCGGAGGTCGAGTATGAATTCATGGGCGACCCTTCCGTTCTCTCCCTCGTACAGAATATCGTAGTGCTCCCCAAGCCGGCACTTGAGGTAATTGGCGTTCAGTATCGCATAGCGGGAAGCATCGGTCATTCCTTCCTTTCCCAGAAGTCTTATATACCCGTAGGATATAAGCAGTATGCTCGCACTTCCCCACGGAGCCGCCGATATCGCTCCGCAGGACTTCTCACCCCCTACCCCTTCCACGACGGCGTGTCCGGGAAGATGCGCGGCAAGATGGGACGCGACGCATATGGGGCCCATTCCCGGACCTCCTCCTCCATGTGGAATGCTGAAAGTCTTGTGCAGGTTTATGTGGCATACGTCAACGCCGATAAGGGAGGGAAAGCAGAGGCCCACCTGCGCGTTAAGATTCGCCCCGTCCATGTATACCTGCGCACCGCTTGAGTGAATTATTTCGCATATTTCCCTTATTCCGGACTCAAAAACCCCGTGAGTCGAAGGATAGGTAATCATAAGGCAAGCCACTTTCCCCTCATTCTTCCGGCAGCATCTAACAAGATCGTCTATGTCCACGTCCCCGTTTTTCCGGCACTTTACCACCACAACGTCCATCCCGGCCATCCGGGCGCTTGCGGGATTGGTCCCGTGGGCAGAAGAGGGAATCAGCACCACGCGCCTTTGGGTCTCCCCTTTCTCCTCAAAGTATCTGCGTATGACCATAAGACCCGCATACTCTCCCTGGGCTCCCGAGTTGGGCTGAAGCGAGCAGGCGTTAAGTCCGGTTATTTCGCAGAGATACTTTTCGAGTTCACCGATCACCCGAGCGTATCCCGCCGTCTGATCCGAGGGCGCAAAAGGATGGATTCTTGAGAATTCCTCCCAGCTTATCGGTATCATTTCCGTCGTACCGTTGAGCTTCATAGTGCAGGAACCGAGGGGAATCATGGAATGGGCCAAGGAAAGATCTCTGCCCTCGAGGCTCTTTATGTACCTAAGCATCAGGGTTTCGGAGTGATAGCGGTTAAACACGGGCTGGGCTAGAAAATCCCCCTTCCTCTGAAGTTCCTCGGGTACGGACGCAACGGCGGAAACCCGGTCCGCTGTGACAGCCACTTTTTCACCGAGTTCCAAAGAGTCTGAAAAAAACGAAAGTATTTCCGCAACATCCTTCTCCGCAGTGGTTTCGTCAAGGGATATGCAAACTTTCTGGTCCGGAAGATATCTGAAGTTGATCCCTTTTTTAAGGGCGCTTGCGCGAAGCGTCTCGCAGGAGTCCTCCCCATGGGGTGAGATATCCACAAGCAGGGTATCGAAAAACGCTCCGTTTAGCTGAGCTACTCCGAGCTCCTTAAAGCCCAGGTCAAGCATTTTCGCGAGCGTGTTTATCCTCCCGGAGATGCGCCGCAGCCCGGCAGGACCATGGTAAACAGCGTACATGGAGGACATTATGGCAAGCAGAGACTGCGCGGTGCATATATTGGAAGTGGCCCTCTCCCTCCTTATGTGCTGTTCCCTGGTCTGAAGAGCCATTCTGTAAGCGGGGTTTTCGTCCCTGTCTAGAGATACCCCTATTATTCTTCCGGGAACCTGTCTTCTGAACTCGTCTCTTGTGGCAAAATACGCGGCGTGGGGACCGCCGTAACCAACGGGAACCCCGAATCTCTGCGAAGTTCCAACAACCGCGTCGGCCCCGAAGCGCCCTGGAGGAGTAAGCAGCACGAGGCTCATGAGATCAGCCGCGACCGCGACCATAATACCGTGGTCATGGGCACTTTTTATGAATTCCGAGTAATCCCTGACTTCTCCGAAAGCGTCGGGGTACTGAAGAAGCGCGCCGAAGAAACTCCCGTCAAGCGAAATTTCTTCCTCATCTCCCTCAACGATTCTTATTCCCAAGGGCGCAGCCCGGGTCTTTAAAACATCAATGGTCTGGGGAAAACACCTTCTGGAAACGAAGAACCCGTCAGCGTCCGCCTTCTCCCGCTTCGCGCCGCCCAGCCTGTGAAACATGGCCATAGCCTCAGCGGCAGCCGTCGCTTCATCAAGCAACGAGGCGTTTGAAAGTTCCATTTCCGTAAGTTCCGAAATTACGGTCTGGAAATTGAGAAGGGCTTCCAGGCGTCCCTGCGATATTTCCGCTTGGTAAGGAGTATACTGAGTGTACCAGCTCGGGTTCTCAAGAATGTTCCTTAATATGACCGCCGGGGTGATGCAGTCGTAATAACCCAGGCCTATATACGACTTGAAAACCGCATTCTCACGCCCGATGCCCCTTATGTGGTCAAGATAGGAACTCTCGGTCATAGCCGCGGGAACAGACATCTGGACATCTGAAAGCAGGTCGGCGGGAATGGTTTCCTGCACCAGTTCCTCAAGACTCCCCGCCCCCGCGCATGAAAGCATGCGGTGCGTTTCCTCGGGCGTGGGACCTATGTGCCTAGCCGAGAAAAAATCCCCTTCTTCATAAATGCCGTTTTCGCTTCCCAATCAGAAATCTCCGGAAAACCCGGGCAGGATGCCTGAATGTATCAGGCATCTTCCTCGTCTTCTATCAGTTCTTCATAAGCTGAGGGATCAAGAAGTTTTTCAACTTCGCTTTCATCAAGCTCGTCCGTATGAATTTTTATGATCCATCCGTCACCGTAAGGGTCGGCGTTTACAAGTTCCGGGGAGTCCACCAGAAGATCATTCACCTCGGCGATCTCTCCTGAGATCGGGGCGAAAAGTTCCGAGACCGCCTTTGTCGACTCCGCCCCGCCGAAGGAATCCCCCTGAAACAGTTCATCCCCTTCAACCGGCAGTTCAACATAGACTATCTCCCCGAGGGCCTCCTGCGCATAATCCGTTATTCCGACCACCGCCCTGTCCCCCTCGAACCTGATCCACTCATGTTCTTCAGTATATTTCAAGTCTTTCGGTACACTCATAACTTCAATGCTCCTTATATATTACTTGTCTCAGTCTTTATGAAGCGGAAATTCAGAAGAAACCGCTTTTCTCGCGTGTCCCCGGATCTCAATCCCTATTTCATCTCCACACTCAACTTCACCAGAGGTCACCGAAGCTATACCCACACCAATATCAAGAACCGGAGACATGGTACCGCTTGTAACTTCTCCTATTCTCTTTCCGTTCTTCACTACATCGTAGCCATGCCTGGGAACTCCCCTCTCAAGCATCTTAAAACCAAGGGTTTTCCTCGCTGTTCCACCCTCCATCTGCTCCAGAAGCGCAGCGCGGCCGATAAAATCGCCCTTGTCCATTTTCACGTACCTACCCAAGCCGGCCTCAATCGGGGTTTTCTTCTCATCCAACTCGTTTCCGTAAAGAGGGTATCCGGCTTCTATTCGAAGGGTGTCGCGCGCTCCAAGGCCGCAAAAAGTGATCCCTGATTCGCTCCCGCTTTCGTAAAGCCTCTCCCAGATCCAGACCGCGTCCCCCGCGGGCACGAACAACTCAAAGCCGTCTTCACCAGTATAACCGGTCCTGGCAGCTATCACTCCCGTCGCCTCGCCCTCCAGGATTCTGAAAGAAAATCTGGGGAAATCCCTCACGCTCTCCTCGCCAAGCGCCTTCTCCATTACTGATACCGAGTCGGGACCCTGAACGGCGATCTGAGCGTAAGCGGCGCTCGCGTCGGTTACCTCAACGTCAAGATCACCGCAGTTATCGCCCATCCAGCGATAGACTTTCTCAGTGTTAGACGCGTTCACGCAGACAAGGAAATGCTCCGCCGAGAACCTGTAGGTTATAAGATCGTCAACCGCTCCGCCGTCTGGATAGCAGAAAAGACCGTACCGGGCCCGGCCGTCGCGAAGCTTTGCCATGTCATTGGTGTTAAGCCTCTGGCAGAGATCTTCCGCCTGAGGTCCGTTGACCTCTATTTCTCCCATGTGGCTCACGTCGAAAAGTCCGCAGGCGGTCCTGACAGCCATGTGTTCCTGCCTTATACCGTCAAACTGAAGAGGAAGCTTCCACCCGGCAAAATCGATCATCCGCGCCCCGAAACTCTTGTGTGTTTCGTATAAAGGGGTGTAAGTCATATACTAGATTAAACATCCTAAAAAGTGGACTGTCAAAACAACCTCGAGGAAGCGGGAGACTTATTGATATTTACAATTAAGAAATAAGATGAAGTTGAAACAGGATAACTGGATATATGACATGAAAATTGCCTTTATGATAAACTCCGTATTAAAATGATGTCATGGTTGAATGGAGCCGTAATACCAAATTCAGAACAGCCCATCGTCAATGCCGCCTTGGCAGACCGTATGCCGGGCGGGCGGAAGCCAGAAGCTGAACGCAAGATGAATCATCTTAGAGTAATTGCCTGCACCATATGCCTCTGTTTGCTTGTCTTGTTGTCGTCAGCGCCGGCAGTAGCGCAGACCTGGAATGCGTTCAACGCCCAGTTGCTCTATGGTACGGACTTCGAACTGGAGCGTGAGAAAGCGGGAACCCTCACTCTGGAATGGATTAACGGCTGGGCCTATGGCGATAACTTTGCCTTTGTGGATATCCGACCATTGAGAGGTAACAGTTCATTCTATGGGGAGTGGTCCCCCCGTCTGAGCTTCTCCAAAATAAGCGGTAAAGCTTTTTCCGCGGGGCCGGTGGAAGATGTGCTTCTGTCCGGCACTTTGGAAAAGGGAGAAGGTTTTACCAATTATCTCATTGGCGCCGCGGTGGACCTTGATGTGCCCGGGTTTAATTTCGTCCAGACAAACGGCTACTTAAGGGAAAATCCGGATCTTGCCGGAACAACTTGGCAGGTGACAGTGGTTTGGAATGCGACCTTCAAAACGGGACCGGCGCACTGGATGTTCAATGGCTATTTCGACTGGGCCGGCTCAGAGGGTGAGGCTGAAACATCCGCCTATGAAAAACAAAACTTTCTTATGCAGCCTCAGCTCCTGCTGGATGTGGGTCGTCTGGTGAACCGGCAGGGACAGGTATATGTCGGTATTGAGTGGTGGTATTGGCACAACAAGTTTGGGATCTCGGGGGTCGAGGAATCAGTTGTTCAGGCGATGATAAGGGTGGATTTATAGCTGATATCCATTGCCAAGCACAGCGGGAAGATCGTCGGCCGCGGGCACATCCACGAGAATCAGGCGCGCGGGGCTTTGCCCGCAATAGCTTTTTCATTATAATTAACGCTTCATTGCAGGTTTGCCGTTTGGTTCTACGGTTCCACACAATCCCGGAATAAGACATGAAAAACCTCTTTTTCCCCGCAGGCGCACAGCCTCTTTTTTCGTTCTCCGATGCCGAGGGGTTTTTCGGTCTCATGGTGGACAACCTCGTCCAGTACCTTCTGATCGTGGTACTGCTTACGGGTCTCGTGGGATTGCAGAGGGAGTTCATCATCTCATCCGTTCTCCCCGCCGTAGCCATATCGCTTATCATCGGCAATCTCTACTACGCCTGGCTTGCGCAGCGTCTGTCGGCTGCCACAGGAAGAAAAGACGTAACAGCGCTTCCCTACGGAGTCAACACGATTTCCGTGTTCGCTTTTATCTTCCTGGTAATGATCCCCGCAAAGCTTGCGGCACAGAGCCAGGGAGCTACTCCGCAGGAGGCCGCGCTTGTGGCCTGGCGCGTCGGCGTGGCCGCATGCTTTCTCTCCGGAGTCATTGAACTCGCGGGATCCTTCGTAGCCGAGAGGATCAGAAAAGCGACCCCGCGAGCCGCACTGCTCACCTCTCTTGCCGGAATAGCCGTAGCGTTTCTGTGCATGGACTTTGCCGCAAGATGTTTCGCCTATCCTCTGGTCGCCCTGCTCCCCTTTGGAGTGCTACTGTTCACCTTGCTCTCAAGGACAAGGCTTCCGCTTGGAATTCCCGGAGTGGGTCTTGCCCTTGTCCTTGGAATGTTCGCCGCGTGGGTTCTCTTCGCAGCGGGATTCGGAGAGGAAACATCCGTTTCGGGACCCGCTGTGGGCAAAGCATTCGGCGACGTGGGATTCTACCTGCCTATTCCAGTTCTGGGCGATCTCG
Source organism: Candidatus Dadabacteria bacterium (assembly GCA_009840385.1). Lineage (NCBI taxonomy): Bacteria > Pseudomonadati > Thermodesulfobacteriota > Candidatus Dadabacteria > Candidatus Dadabacteria bacterium. The sequence continues at coordinate 79,626 of VXNX01000003.1, read as the reverse complement.
TTGCAGGGCTTTCGGATCCCCTGGTGCGCTCGGTACTGATTCCCGTAGTGCTTCCGATGGGGCTTTACAACATTCTCGGGTCCCTGCAAAACATAGAGTCCGCAGAGGCCGCGGGAGACCCCTACCCCACGGGACCGTGCCTTGCAGTTAACGGAGTGGGATCGATAGCCGCATCCCTTTTCGGGTCGTGTTTCCCCACGACCATATACATAGGCCATCCGGGATGGAAAGAGATGGGAGCGAAAGGAGGCTACTCGGTTATGAACGGAGCTTTCTACGCCGTTGTGTCGCTTGTCGGTCTCAGTTCCCTCGCCGTGGCCCTGGTGCCGGTCGAGGCCGCCGGAGTAATACTGATATGGGTAGGTCTCGTGATGACGGCCCAGGCGTTTCAGACCACTCCTCGCTCCCACGCCCCCGCCGTAGCTCTGGGACTGGTCCCGTCTCTTGCGGCGTGGGGAACGATAGTGGTTTCCCAAACAGTAGGAGCGGTGGGAGCAGCGATTTCGGACGGTTCTGTAGCTCACCGCGCGTTTGAGAATTTAGACGTGTTTGTCGCCTCTGGGCTTCAGCTGCCCGGGCTGGTAGCGCTTTCCCAGGGATTCATGCTCTCCTCCGTTGTCTGGGCCGCAACAGCAGTGTGCCTTGTAGAACGCAGGCTCACTCAAGCGGGAGTTTGGATGGGAGTGGGAGCCGTGATGGCCTTTTTCGGTTTCATACACGCAGGGGAAATCTCGGTTGAAGGAAGCCTCTATTCTCTCGGCTTCGCAACAGGAGCCAGATGGGCCGCCGGATACGCGCTTGCGGCCGTCTTTTTCCTGGTCGTTTCCCACATTAACCGCAGAAGCGGCGGAGAAACAATACGTTGAGCGGTACAGGCGAATCCGAAAGAATACGGAATTTTTACTCCGTCCTGTATAAAAGATATGGTCCGCAGAACTGGTGGCCCGCCCGTACAAGACTTGAGTGCGCCACAGGCGCCATACTCACCCAGAACACCTCCTGGAGAAACGTGGAGCGAGCCATTACGGCTCTGAGGGAGAGTTCCATGCTTTCGGCAGAAAAACTGAAGTCGGTATCCCACGGGCAGCTTGCGGCCCTGATTCGTCCCTGCGGGTATCACAACCTAAAAGCCAGAAGGCTTAAAAACTTCATCGACTTTCTGTTCGCAAGCTACGGGGGAGAGATGGAAAACATGCTCGCAGAGGACACAGACAAACTCAGGGAGGAATTGCTTTCGGTAAACGGCATCGGCCAAGAAACAGCTGATTCGATCCTGCTTTACGCCCTTGGAAAACCCGTGTTCGTGGTCGATAACTACTCAAGAAGAATTCTCAGCCGCCACCGCCTGATCCCCGAAGACGCAAGTTACGCGAAGATACAGGAGCTTTTTACGCAAAGTCTTTCCCCAAACACAGGAGTTTTCGGAGAGTACCACGCGCTCATAGTGAAAACGGGGAAACTTCACTGCGCAAAGACCCCGCGCTGCGAAGGCTGCCCGCTTGAGCGCGACCCGCACGACCCCGGTATAAACCCGCTTTAGCCGGGAATAGAATAGAAGCCCCGGTCGGGGCGGAAGATCATCCCTTCTTCGAGGTCGCGAACTCCACCACGGCCTTGAAACTCTCGGGGTTTCTTATGGCGAGCTCTGAGAGACTTTTTCGGTCAAGTTCGACTCCGGACTGCTTAAGCGCGTTTATGAACCTGCTGTAGGAAAGTCCAAAAGGCCTTACCCCAGCGTTTATTCTCATAATCCAAAGCGCCCTGAAGTCTCTTTTTCTGCGGCGGCGGTCCCTGTAGGAATAGGCAAGTGCCCTGAGTATGGTTTCCTTCGCCCGTCTGAAATTGTTTTTTCTTCTCCCCCAGTACCCTTTTGCAAGCTTAAGAACTCTTTTTTTACGTCTTCTGGAAGTGACTCCTCTTTTTATGCGCATCGGTATTCTCCGTTTGTATCAGTTCACAGGTAAGGAACGTAGGTTTTGATCTTCTTGGCCGCGGAACCTTCGATGAAATCCGTCTCCAGCAGTCTCCGCATCCTTTTTGAACTCTTCTTCACGTTTATATGGCTTTTTCCACCCTTGTTCCTTCTTATTTTTCCGCTTCCGGTAACGGAAAACCTCTTGGCCGCGCTGCGGTTCGTCTTCATCTTAGGCATCTTGTGAATTCCTCACTGTTTTTTTTGCCGGTACAAGCACCATTATCAGGTTCTTGCCCTCTATCTTGGGCTCCATGTCCACCGAGGCGACATCGGACAGTTTTTCGCAGACATCCTCGGCGAGCTTGCGGCCGAGGTCCGAGTGAACTATTTCCCTGCCCCTGAAAAATATCCTTACCCTGGTTTTGTGACCCGCTTCAAGAAAACCCTTCATTCGGTTTACCTTGACTTCAAGGTCGTGGTCCCCTATGTTGGGACGAAACTTGATCTCCTTTATCGTCTGATCTTTCTGTTTTTTCGCGCTTCGCTGTTTTTTGAGTTCGTACTTGAACTTCCCGTAATCCATCAACTTGCATACGGGCGGAGTAGCGTTTGACGCAATCTCAACCAAGTCTACTTCCTTTTCCTCCGAGATCCGCAAAGCCTCGTCAATGCCTACGATCCCGAGCTGCTCACCTTCAATATCTATGAGCCTCACCTCTTTCGCGGTGATTCTCCTGTTAATCCGGGTCTCCGGAACGCGGGCCCTGAAATTATTTCTCCTTCTAGCTATACCGTTACCTCCATCCAACTGTAGGGATCGTTCTCCCCCACGACGATTTCGATAAAATCCTTTACCGGCAACGCCGCCATGGCATCTCCGCCGTACTTCCTGGGAGCAACCGTTCCCGTCTCAACCTCCTTGTCTCCCACAACCAGCAGGTAGGGAATTTTCATCACCTGAGCCTCCCTAACCTTATATCCTAGCTTCTCGTTTCGCAAATCGCTGCCGACCCTGATTCCCCGGCTCCGAAGCTCGGAGCAGACTTCCTCGCAGTACTCGGCCTGGCTCTGTCCCACGGATGCCACCCTTACCTGTTCGGGGCTGAGCCAGAGCGGAAACGCTCCCCCGTAATGTTCTATGAGAATTCCAAAGAACCGCTCGATAGAACCGAATATGGCCCTGTGGATCATTATCGGGGTATGTCTCGCGTTATCCTCACCCACAAATTCCATGTCAAACCGCTCGGGCAGGTTGAAATCTACTTGAATAGTTGAGCATTGCCAAGCCCTGCCTATCACGTCCTTTATCTTAAGATCTATCTTGGGACCGTAAAAAGCCCCGCCGCCGGTGTCAACTCCGTACGGAAGCCCAACATCCGACAGGGCCTCCTCGATGGCCTCTATAGACCTCTCCCAGTTCTCCTCGCTTCCAACAAACTTGGCCGGGCGCGTAGAGAGAAAGATCTCGTAATTATCAAACCCAAAAGTCTTCAGGAAATCCAAGGTGAGGCGAAGCACCCCGGAGACCTCTTCGCGTATCTGGTCGGGTCGGCAGAATATGTGGGCGTCGTCCTGGGAAAAGCCCCTTACTCTCAAAAGACCGTGGAGAACCCCTGAACGCTCGTACCTGTACACGGTTCCTATCTCGGCCCACCTGATCGGCAGATCCCTGTAGCTTCTCGTCTTTGTCTTGTATATCAGTATGTGGAAGGGACAGTTCATGGGCTTTACCTGATAATCGGAATTCTCAACCTCCATGCACGAGAACATGTTCTGCGAGTAAAAATCCACGTGACCGCTCGTGCGCCAGAGATCAAGTTTGGCCATATGCGGCGTGTAGAGCACTTCGTAGCCCCGGGAGATATGCTCCCTCTTCCAGAAATCCTCTATTACGTTTCTTACCTTCGCCCCCCTAGGATGCCAGAGGATGAGACCGGGTCCTATTTCTTCGTTCACGCTGAAAAGATCGAGTTCCCTCCCAAGCTTTCTGTGGTCCCTTTTTTTTGCCTCTTCCAGGCTCTGCAGATGTTTGCGCAGCTCCTTTTTGTCCCAGAACGCCGTTCCGTAAATTCTCTGGAGCATGGGGTTGTTCTCGTTGCCCCTCCAGTAAGCCCCTGCGGAACTCGTGAGCTTAAAGGCCTTTATGAGACCCGTTGAGGGAAGGTGAGGCCCCCTGCAGAGGTCATACCAGTCTGTCTGGTCATATATGGTTATCTCCTCCCCTTCGGGAAGGTCGTTTATTATCTCAACCTTGTAGTTCTCGTTTATCCCGGAGAAGGTAGCTATGGCCTCCTCCCTCGTGACCGATTTTCTCGTAAGAGGCCGGTTCTTCTTTATTATCTCAAGCATCTTCGCTTCGATGTTCTCAAGATCCTCGGGAGTGAAGCCCCTCTCGAAATCAAAATCGTAGTAAAACCCGTTTTCTATCACGGGACCTATGGTGACCCTCGCCTGGGGGAAAAGAGACTGGACGGCTTCAGCGAGAACGTGGGCCGCGGTGTGCCGCAGAAGCCCCAAAGAGGCTTCGGTATTGCTTTTTACGGGCAGAAGGTCGCAGTCGCTCCCGAGGCGGTGCCAGAAATCAACTACCTGGCCGTCTACGACGGCCCCTACTGTACGCTTGTCTTCCCCAAGTTCCGCCAGCACGTCCCCCACGGTGATTCCCGAAGAAAACCTGCCTTGCTTCCCGTCGATATTTACCTCTATACCCAACTGATTCGTCCTCTGAAACACATGGTGAGCACGGCAGGATTTGAACCTGCGACCCCTTGCACGTCAAGCAAGTGCTCTGCCACTGAGCTACGTGCTCAAAAACCTGATATTGTCTTTAATTATCGCACATTGTCAACAACTGCGGGGACGCTTGAGAATGGCCGCGGTTTCGGGTAGTTTCACCATTCAGTCAAAGCGTCCCGCAAAAATCGGGAATCAAGTGGCAGAACTATTCACCAAACGATACTCAGCACGGATTTCATCGGATTCGCAGAACCCACCAGAGGCAAGGTAAGAGACATCTACGACCTGGGCGAGCGCATCCTGATGGTAGCCACCGACCGCATCTCAGCCTTTGACGTGATACTCCCAAACGGGATACCGGCAAAAGGCGAGGTGCTAAACCGCATCTCAGAATTCTGGTTCCGGAAAACAGAGCATATAATCCCGAACCACATGATCTCAACGGACCCCGAGGATTTCCCCGACCCCTTCGGGGACCATGCCGAGGCGCTCTCAGACCGCTCGATGCTCGTCAAGAAAACCGACCCGCTTCCCGTGGAGTGCGTAGTGAGAGGCTATATAAGCGGTTCGGGGTGGGAAGAGTACAAAAAAACCGGTTCCGTCTGCGGCATACCCCTTGGAGAAGGGCTCCTTGAGTCGCAGAAGCTTCCGGAACCCGTTTTCACGCCGTCAACCAAGGCCGAGCAGGGAACCCATGACGAGAACATAACTTTCGCGGAAGTGCGCGAGATGATCGGCGGGGAGCTCGCGAGCAGGGTAAGGGACGCAAGCATCGAGATCTACACGGCAGCCGCCGGTATAGCCGAAGAACGAGGCATAATAATAGCCGATACGAAATTTGAGTTCGGTATAGACAGAGACACAGGAGAACTCATTCTGATAGACGAGGCCCTGACGCCGGATTCATCAAGATTCTGGCCCCGGGCAGACTACGCTCCGGGCGGACCGCAGACAAGCTTTGACAAGCAGTTCGTAAGGGACTACCTCAAGCAGACGGGCTGGAACAGAAATCCTCCGGCACCTGAGCTTCCCCCCGACATAGTCAGAAAGACAAGCGAAAAGTACCTCGAGATGCTCAGGCTTTTCTGCGGAGGATAGGGTTTTGGGAAAAACGAATTCTCCCTGCAACGGCATATGCATAATGGACGAGGACACGGGGCTTTGCGTCGGATGCCTCCGCACGAGCGACGAGATAGCGAACTGGGAGGAGTACTCAGACGAGCAGCGGGCGGAAGTCACGCGTGAAATAACGCGGCGGGAAGCGGAGCAGGACCAGTGAGGACCGTGAGCATTCTGGGCTGCGGCTGGCTTGGGGAACCGCTTGCTCTACATCTAAAGGGTGCGGGTTTTTCGGTGAGAGGGTCTGTAAGGGACCCTGAGAAGCTCCCCGCTCTTTCGGAAAAAGGAATAGAGCCCTACCTGATAGATATCGCCCCCGAGGTGAGGGGCGAGGGTGCGGATGAATTTTTCTCCTCGGACATTCTTTTCATCAATTTCCCCCCGGAACGAAGGGACGATATAGAGACCTACCATGAAAAACAGATCAGAAACCTCATCGGGGCCATACCGAACCCCCGAGGGAAGATGGTTATCTTCGCCAGCTCGACATCCGTTTATCCGAACACAAACGGGGTCGTAAGGGAAGAAGACTCGCTTCACCCCGATAAACCGTCGGGAAAGGCCCTTCTGCGCGTGGAGAGGCTTCTCATGGAACAGCCGGGAATCGATACGACCGTGATACGCTTCTCTGGACTAATAGGTTACGACAGGGCTCCCATAAAATCGATCAGAAGAAAAAAACTCGTGCTAAACCCCGATTGCCCTCTTAACCTCATACACCGCGACGACTGCATAGGAATCGTTCGGAGCGTAATAGATCTTGATGTAAGAAACACCGTGCTCAACGCCACCTGCGATAAGCATCCGACGAGAAGGGAGTATTACTCGCGCGAAGCCCGGAAATATGGAATCCCGCTACCGCTTTTCAAGACGGAAAGCTCCCCGGAGTACAAGATAGTCTCAAACGAAAAGCTTAAAGAAACGCTCGGCTACAGAATGATTTACCCGGACCCGCTTGGCATACCCTGAAAAAACGGGATCCGCGGTTAATTGGAATGCGATCTGAAAACTGTTGAGAAAAAGCCTAAAAAAAGGGAAAATAAGCAAAGGTGAGATGCCAAGTTGTGCAGAATCGTTTTCGGGTTGGAGCAAAAAATCTAAAATTCTAGACGCGAAGCATAATCTTTCCTGTACGCGGTAACTTAATTGCCTATGGATGGAATCAGAGAGCTTGAACTTGAGAATATAGAAGCCGTAAAGGTTCTCTACGGGGAACTTAATTCAAATCTCAAGGAAATAGAAAACGAATTCGACATAAGCATCCACACCCGGGGCAACAAAATCACTCTCAAGGGGGACGAGGAGAGAACCGCGGAAGCGGGCATGCTCATGGGGCAGATGTATTCGCTGATAGAAAAGGGCTATGTCCTTCAGCCTTCCGACATAAAAATAGCGAAGAGACTCCTTAACCAGAAAGACGCATCCCTTGAGGAAATATTCCTCGACACGGTCTGCATATCCGTCCGGAAAAAAATAATAAGTCCCAAGACCATAAACCAGAAACTCTACATCGACGCCATAAGAAGAAACGACATGGTGTTCGGCATAGGACCCGCGGGGACGGGAAAAACCTACCTGGCGATGGCGATGGCCGTTTCAGCGTTTACGAACAAGAAGGTAAACAGGATAGTGCTCGCGCGCCCCGCTGTGGAGGCGGGAGAAAAACTGGGATTCCTCCCCGGCGATCTTCAGGAAAAGGTGAATCCCTACCTGCGACCCCTTTTCGACGCCCTCTACGATATGATGGAATTCGAGAAAGCCAACAGGCTAATTGAGAAGAATATGATCGAAATCGTTCCGATAGCCTACATGAGAGGAAGAACACTCAACGATGCATTCATAATTCTCGATGAGGCGCAGAACACTACAGCGATACAGATGAAGATGTTTCTCACCCGACTCGGGTTCGGCTCAAAAGCGGTCATAACGGGAGATATCACCCAGATAGACTTGGCCAGGGAACAGAACTCAGGACTTATCGAGGCCATGAACATCCTATCCGGAATAAAGGGAATAGATTTCGTTCACTTCTCGAAAACCGATGTCATAAGACACCCTCTCGTCATGAAAATAATAGACGCGTACGAAAAAATTAAGGATAATCTCGGTAGCCGTACCCCCGTAACAGGAGAAAACGAATGAAAATACTCGCGGTCTTTTTTCTCGCAGTCATGCTGCTCGCTCCCTCGTGCAGGAGATGGGAGAACCCGGCGACTTCCATGATATCGGCCGACAAATCCGTAGCTGTTCTCATACTTAACCCTTCTGTGTACACGATGCAGGAAGTGCGCGTCAGGGGAAAAGTGTGGGAAATCTCGACATCTGAGGAACCGGCGGAATCAACGACCTTTAAGCTGGCCGACAGCGAGGGGAACTACATAACCGTCGTCTGGGAAAAGGAGCTCTCCTTCGCCGAAGGAGACATAGTCGAAGCGACAGGCCTTTTCGACAGCAACTTCATCTCGTCTGAAAACAGATTTGACCCCAAGCTTGCGGCAAAGACAATCGAGGTTCTCAAAGAGGACTGATTACCGAGAGAACACACAGTCGCTTAACTCGAAGTACTTGTCGCGCTGCGGTCCCACCGAAACTATCCAGACCGGGATCCCGGTCAGTTCCTCGACCCTTTTTATGAAACCAAGGGCGTTTCGGGGCAGTTGTTCAACGTTTTTTATCTCGGCCAGATCCTCATCCCATCCATCCATTTCCTCGTATGAAGGCTCGCAGTCCTCAAGAACGGAAAGGCTCGCGGGGAACTCTTTCGTGATTGACCCGTTATGTCCGTAGCCCGTGCATATCTTTACCTTTTCAAAACCGGAAAGCACGTCTAGTTTCGTAAGAGCTATGGCGGTTACCCCGTTTGTTCTGATCGCGTAGTTGAGCGCGACGGCGTCAAGCCACCCGCACCTTCTGCTCCTGCCGGTGGTAGCACCGTATTCCTCCCCTTCCCTTCTGAGCACTTCCTGTATCTCGCCCGATTCCTCCGTGGGAAAGGGCCCCTCTCCCACCCTGGTGGTATAGGCCTTTGCGACTCCCACTATGGAGCCTACAAGTCCCGGGACAGCCCCGGTTCCGGAAAACACGCCCCCGAGACCCGCGTTTGACGAAGTGACGTAGGGATAAGTACCGAAATCGATATCGAGAAGCGAGCCCTGAGCGCCTTCGAAAAGAATCCTTTTCCCCTCCTCGCCGCTTTTGCGGATAATCGCGGAAACATCCGAAATAAAGGACCTCAGAACCTCTCCATACGTAACGTACTCCTCATACACGCTCTCGGTATCCAGGGGATCCGCTCCAAGAACCTTCTCAATATAGGCGTTTCTCTCCGCCATAACCGACCGAAGTCTTGCGAGAAAGGCTTCGGGTTCTGTAAGATCAAGCATCCTTATGCCCCGCCTCGCGTACTTGTCTTCGTAAACGGGGCCTATGCCCCTTCCGGTCGTGCCTATTTTTCTTCCGCTTGCGCGCCGCTTCTCCCTCAGCAGGTCTATTTCCCTGTGGTACGGCATTATCACGTGAGCCCTTTCACTCACGAGAAAATTCAAAGGGCTTACCGGATAGCCCGCGCTTCTGAGCGCTTCTATCTCCCCGACCAGCACCTTGGGGTCAACAACCACCCCGTTTCCTATAAGGGACAGGCTGTTTTCCCTGAGTATGCCCGAGGGTATGTGGTGGAGTATGATTTTCCTTCCGTCCGCCACGATGGTGTGGCCCGCGTTGTTTCCGCCCTGGTATCTTACCACCAGGTCGGTTCTTGAGGCTATCAGGTCTACTATTCTTCCCTTGCCCTCATCCCCCCACTGCGTACCCAGGACCACTATGCTCGACAAGCCTAGAGCCCTCCTCCGGTAAGAAGTTCTTCGAGATTGGAGAATTCCCTGATCGACCCGGTCCGGGATTCAACGAGCTTTATTTCAGAAGGAGATTCAAGCTTTATCAGCCCGTACGTAGCAAGCGAGCCGTCTCCGTCGAAGAAATCCTGAGAATCAATCATGTCGGCGTAACTTCCGTTGAGGTCAAGTATGACCTTGAAGCTGCTTGAGCGAAGCCACTCGGCAAGCCTTATGGCGTCACCTCTGAGATCCTGATTTTTTGGCACTATTATGAAATGGACCTGATTCTCTCCGTCGCCACCCTTGGTGCTCTGCATAAGTGCCTCGGCGTCTATGGCAAAACCCGCGGCGGGGACGTTTTTCCCGTACCGGTTTACAAGCCCGTCGTATCTGCCGCCCGTCACCAGAGAAGCGGGAGCTGCTGAAGATATTATCTCGAAAGTAACCCCCGTGTAGTACTCAAACCCCTTGACCTCCACAAGATCGATCGATATGTCGCACTCAACCTTGTATTCCTCAAGCACGGTAATCAAGGAGATGATCTCTTCTATGCAGGGCCTGAATCTCTTGTTCCGGGCCGCCCTGCGAAGGATATCGGCATCGCCGTAATAATCTGAGAGACTGAAAAGAACATCCTTTACGTCTTTTGGAATCGCAGAGGGCTCCACTATCTTTCTTATCAGCTCCTGGTCTTTCTTTATGAGGGCGTGTACAAGCTGGTCCCTTATTTCTCCTGCATCCTGCAAAACCGCATCAAGAATGCCCGTGTGTCCGAGATTCAGGGTTATTTTCTTAAGACCGAGACGATTAATGGATTTCAGAGCGAGCGCGATTATCTCGGAATCCCCTTCCGTTGAACCAAGTCCCAGAAGCTCGCAGCCGAGCTGAAAGACCTCCCTTTCCTTGCCGCTCCCTTTCTCCTCGTACCTCACTACCCTTCCCGAATAGCAAAGCCTGAGGGGGTGGCGGTGGTCGCTGAGCTGAGTGGCGACCATGCGTCCGATCTGTGGAGTTATGTCGGGGCGCAGCACCACAACTTCGCCCGTGTGCGGATCGACGAACTTCATTAGCCTGTGCTTGAAGTTCTCCCCTATGCCCACGGACATGGTGTCGAGATACTCGAAAAGAGGAGTTATAACCCTCCTGTAGCCCCAGTAGGAAAATTCCTCAAGGAGCACGTTTTCTATCCGCTTGAGGTTCTCCGCCTTCACGGGACCGAAATCTTTCACTCCCTGAGGCAGCGTCAAAAACTTATTCATCTGAAAAACTGACCTGGGTTACCGAAATAATATTCTCTATGGCGGAAATTTCCTGGATAACTTCCTCGCTTACCCTTGTATCAACGTTCGTGAACACTATAGCTTCCCCGCCCACGGATTTTCTTCCAAGGTGCATACGGCCGATATTGACGTTGTTTTTTCCCAAAACAGAACACATCGATCCTATGAAGCCCGGGCGGTCGTAGTTGTGGCTCACGAGCAGGAATCCCTCGGGAACGACGTCGATCTCGACCCCGTTTACCTTGACTATCCTTCCATGATTGCCGCCGAACACGCTTCCCGAGATTTCGCTGGTCTCCTTACGGGTCGTCACCATTACAGTAATGAGGTTTGTGTACTGGCTCATAACGGCAGACTTCGACTCAACTACTTTTATCTTCCTTTCCTCGGCTATAGACGGAGCGTTAACGTAGGTCACCGAGATGTCCATTATGTGCGAGAGAAAGCCTTTCAGCACGGCAACTGTCAGGTACCCGGAGTCCATCTCGGCCACCTCGCCTTCGTAAGTGACCTCTATAGTGCGGACAGCGCCCTCGCAGAGCTGGCCGTGAAGACTTCCTATCTTCTCGCAGATGGACAGATACGGCTTCATCACGGTAAGCTGCTCCGTCGTCAGCGACGGCATGTTGACCGCGTTTTTCACGACTCCTTTCTGGGCAAAATCTATCAGTTGCTGCGCCATGGTGGTTCCGACCTTTATCTGCGCCTCCTCCGTTGAAGCACCGAGATGCGGGGTAAGCACTATGTTCTCCTCGACTGACAGAACAGGGTTGTCGGGATCAACAGGTTCCGAGGTGTACACGTCAAACGCGGCTCCTCCCACCTTGCCTTCACGAAGCGCCTCCGCCATGTCTGCCTCGTTCACTATGCCTCCCCGGGCGCAGTTAATCACTATCACCCCTTCCTTCATCTTTTCAAAAGACTCGGAGTTTACAAGATCCCTCGTCTCGTCAGTAAGAGGGGTGTGCACCGTTATCACGTCTGAGCGGTGGAAAAGCTCATCTAGGGAGACAAGCTCGATGCTTAGCTTTTTCGCGGCTTCCTGGCTCAGGTACGGGTCGTAGGCAATCGCCTTCATCTTAAGACCCATCGCCCGCTCGGCTACCAGCTTTCCTATGTTTCCAAGACCCACAAGGCCTATTGTCTTCCCGTAAACCTCGACCCCCTTGTACTTGTTTCTCTCCCACTTGCCCGACTTTATCGAGGAATGGGCCTGGGGAATCCTTCTCGCGAGGGAGAGCAGAAGAGTGATTGTGTGCTCGGCCGTGGTTATGGAATTTGACTCCGGGGTATTCATAACGGCCACCCCGTTTCTGGTCGCGGCGTCAAGGTCTATGTTGTCTATTCCTATGCCAGCGCGGCCTATTATCCGAAGCCGCCCGCCCGAAGCCTCTATAACTTCTCTGGTGACCTTGGTGGCACTTCTTACCACTAGGCCGTCGTAGTCCTTTATGATATCAGTGAGCTCTTCGGGAGAGACGCCTTTTCTTTCGTCAACCTCCACTCCCTCGGCGGCCATCAGAAGTTCAAGACCCTGCTTCGCAAGTCCGTCAGTTATAAGTATTTTCAAGAGATTCCTCCGGAAAGGCGGGATAAAAAACCAGTAACATAATAGTTAAACCAAAGACAATGTCAATCAGTCAGACCGCGTTCGGAAAGCGGGCAAAGAGAGTCTCCGGCGGACGCCGAAGGGATTGTTAAAAATCCCGATTTGGGTTACCCTAACCTGCCGTAATGAAAGAAGAAAGCGGCATGAATTTTCTCGAGCATGCAGAAGAGCTCAGGAAAAGAATCATATATTCAGTAATTCCCATACTTGTCTTTTTCATCCCCTGCTATCTTTTCTCGAAACAGCTCTTCGACCTGCTCATGGGACCAATAATAAGGAGCCTGCCCGAGGGAAGCTCCCTTATATTCACCCGGCCGGCCGAAGGATTTCTGACCTACCTCAAGGTATCGCTGTTTTTCTCCTTTTTCCTTTCGGTTCCGTTCATTCTATACAATGCCTGGCATTTTGTTTCCCCGGCGCTTTACAAGAAGGAAAAAAGGGTCGTTATCCCGCTCGTAACTTTTGGAACCCTGTTTTTTATCCTGGGAGCGCTTTTCTGCTACTTCGTCGCCGCCCCCCAGGGACTGCGGTTCCTGCTCGGCGAATACACTACCGAGTACGTAAAGGCGTTTCCGAGCATAAAGGAAGCGCTTTCGTTCTTGACAGCACTTATGATCGGTTTCGGGCTGGTATTCGAGTTTCCCCTCATCGTTTTTATCCTCTCAAGGCTGGGTCTGGTCACGGCCGGGTTTCTGGCCAAGCAGAGAAAATACGCGCTTTTGATAAACGCCATACTGGCCGCTTTTATAACCCCGACTACAGACGCCGTGTCGATGATGTTCATGCTCGTTCCGCTTTTCATTTTCTACGAACTGGGAATAGTTATCGCAAAAATATTCGCTAAGAAAAAACCCGAGGCGGAACCGGCTGGAGAGGAATTTGGTTAAGTGGAAAGACCTGACCCCTAATTGAGAAGCCCGCCCCGGTACGGAAAAGGAGAGAAAAATGACAAGAAAAAAACCTAAGGACCTAATGCATCCCGTCACTTACAAGCGCGAGAACGGGAAATTCGACGTCAACTGGTACCTGAAGGAAGACAGGTCGGACTGGGTGCTTCCCAAGGTGCTCAGGGAACAGGCGAAAAAACTGGGCAAAAAGCCCTTCCTTCAGTTCGGCTACAAAAAGCCGCTTAGCTTCTACCAGACAAACCGTCTCGCCAACCGTGTGGCAAACGCCCTTTGCGGCCTCGGGGTGGAAAAAGCGAAAAAAGTCGCCGTCTACATGCCAAACTCCGATGACTACGTAATAATCTGGTTCGGAATCCTCAAGATGGGAGCCGTGATGGTCCCCATAAACACGGCCTACAAGATGGATTTTCTTGAATATATAATCGACAGCTCAGACGCTGAGGTGCTTTTCATAGCCGAAGAGTATCTGGACCGCATGCCCCCCATAGCGAAGAATCTCTCCAAGCTTCGCCATGTCATAGTCTGGACAAGGAGCGGGAACAGGAAGTTCAAAAAACACGGATACAATTTCCCCAAGATGATCTCCTATTCAGAATTCATAAGCTCGGGCTCGGGCAGGGAGCCGGATGTCGAGGTTACCTTCATGGACTACGCAAGGCTCATGTACACCTCCGGCACCACGGGCCGCTCAAAGGGGGTCATGAGACCTTGCGCCGCCGATTACAGCAGCGCGAGAAACTACGCCGAGATAATGGACATCGGCCCTGATGACGTTTGCTTCACCTGCCTTCCGCTTTTCCATTCAAATGCTATGGTGATGACCGTCTATCCGGCACTGATAAAGGGAGCAAAAACTGTGGTGGAGGAAAAATACAGTTCAAGCCGCTTCTGGAAATGGATGGTCGACCACGAGGTGACAAAGTTCAACACCGTGGGGACCATGTCGTATTTTCTCTGGAACACCCCTCCCGTGCCTGAGGAGGGGCAACATAAAATAAAGCTCGTCCTGGGCTCCCCAGCCCCCCACGACATGATAGAGGAGTTCATGGAGCGCTTCGGGATAAAGTTCATGGAAGGCTACGGCCTGACGGAAATAGGCCAGTGCACCTGGATGAGACCTGGAGAACCCTTCAGGGTGGGGTCCTGCGGAAAGGAAGCCCCCAACTACGAGATAAAGGTCGCCGACCCGGAGACGGACGAAGAAGTGCCGAGGGGGGATATAGGGGAAATCATAGTACGCCCCAGGATACCGAACGTGATGCTTCACTACTATCACAAGATGCCTGAGAAGACCGTCGAGGACTTCAGAAACTTCTGGTTCCACACCGGCGACGCGGGAAGAATGGACAAAGACGGCTACATATACTTTGTCGACAGGGTTAAGGACTACATAAGAAGAAGGGGCGAGAACATAAGCTCCTTCGAAGTGGAGAAGATCGTCAACTCCTACCCCGATGTCGAGGAGTCGGCCGCGATAGGCATAAAGTCAGAAGCCGGGAAATACGCAGAAGACGAACTCATGATACTCGTGATTCCGAAGGAAGGAAAAGAGATAGATCCCCCGGAACTCATGGACTACCTGCAGCCCAGGATGCCCTATTTCATGATCCCGAGGTTCATAAGATTCGTTGATTCCTTCCCCAAGACAGGCACGCAGAGAACCCAGAAAAACAAGCTTCGTGAACAGGGAGTAACGAAAGACACCTGGGACATGGTGAAGACCGGTTACAAGCTAAAAAGGTAAAGAAACCGCATCTCGAGTTGTTAAATCAAAACCAGTTCGGGTTCTTTGAACACTTCTTTTCTGTGCCAGCGGATGTAATCCGTCCTTGGGAAATGATTGCTGTTTCTGGGCAATCTGATTTTACGCTTATGGTGCTCCCGTATAAAACTGTTTTCTCGGTCGGGATCAAATATCCACTCTGAAAGAATGATTTGATAATTATCAGAGAGTGCCAGTACCCCTGAGTCAAGTAATTTGTGGTGTGTGGCGCAGAGGGCAAGACCATTGTTCTCGGTGTCAGGTCCTCCATGCTGATGCCACTTGATATGTGCAGCTTCAAGGGCAACGGGTAAAGTTTTCATGCGCAGATTAAAACCGCACACTGCACAACTGTAACCGTAAGCGTGAAGAACCTTCTGCCGAAATCTACTGTCTCTTTTGGTTTTCTTGGAAATGTATTCTTCGGCAGAAATTGTCTTGTAATCTAAGCCTACCGTTTCCAGTATGTCCTGATGCAACGATTCTGGGAAATGTCCATTAAGCAACTTCCGTGCAGCCTGTAGAGCAATTTCAGGGTTCTCCTTTATTTCTCGAGCAACTTCTTTGGAGAACAAGCCCGTAGCATTACATTTTCTCAGATCACTTACGTAAGCACTTCCAGAACTGGTTTGTCTTATTATTCCGTCGTATTCAACTTCCCAGATTCCATCCCCGCGCAAACGCCAGAAAGGGTCATTTACATGATGTCTGCGCCCAGGAAATGATTTATAAAAATCATTTAACAACTGATCAAGATCTTCTTCTATGCGAGAGAACTCAAATTTGGCGTTTGGGTCCCGGACTTGTTCAGCAAGCGCATATAGAAGAAGTAGAGGCTTGTGAGGGGCTCTTTTGTCCCCTCGCTTCCAGATATTCAGGTTATCTATTGCCTCGAGTAATTTCATCCGCCCCGACCCGTAAACAGCTAGGAGTCGGAATAAATTCTACACAAACTTAAACTCCCTACCCAATGATTCCTCTTCGCCATCCCCCCGTGCGACCGTCTCGTAATCGCATCCTACTGCTTTGGCTAGGGCTCCAAGACGTCGACCTACAGTCTCAGGATGGGGTATCTGGTTCGGCATATGCAAAGTAAGCTTTTCTCCGGCTCTCTCGAGCCTAGTGCTCTCAAGGATCCGCGTCACCCCTCCCGAAACCGTGTAGGCCAAGCGAAGCGCAAGCCCGACAACTCTGGCTTCCTCAATATCGTTTCCGGAAAGAAAATCCGAAACTTCCCAGCGGCGGACCAAGTTTCCAATCGCCGCGTGCCTTGAGGCGACGGAAAAAGCTACCCTTACCCTTTCAGGGTGTGTAATTCCCACAAGCGGCATCCGCAGTATCCTCAAAAACACCTGCTCGGCCCGGTACTCGGGGTGTTCGGAAATCCCTATGTCTGAAAGATGGCATGCGGCTAATCTCAGCCTCGGATTCCCGGAGTATTCATCGGGAATCGCCGGCTCTATCCACCTACAGAAAGACTCGCCGTCTTCAACCGATCTTCCCATCTTGAGCGCGATTTCCCGGCACATGACAATAAGAGGATCCAGGGAACGCTGCTCCGGTGGAAGATCATCATATATGCACCCTTCTCGAAGGCCGTATGTACAGAACATAAGATCTCTTACCCCTGTTCTTTTCAGAAGGCTTTTCATAAGCGCGGCGGCGTATGGGGCGGATTCCATCCTGTTTCTTCCTATGATCCAGAGACTCCGAAGTGAACCCGGGGATATATCAACTATCTCCTGGGTCATCTCAAGTGCCCTGGAACTGGAAAGACTGTAGCCGTGAACTATGCGAAGCGGGTAGTCCTCAGACTCCATGTGTCTTTTCGCAAGAGCACGCCACGAACCCCCGACGGCGTAGAAGGTTTTTTTCTTCGCGTCCTTAAGCCAGGGAAGCTCTTCAAGGCAGGGAGTGATCAGTTTCTTGGCGGCCTTTGCGGGACTGAGGCCACTTTCAAGAAGCGGGATAGTGCCCAGCGGCAACGTGGCGTGACTTCTTATTTCCCCCTCGCAAATCTCTACCAGTTCAAGGCTCCCGCCGCCTATGTCTCCCATCACACCGTCAGCGTCGGGGATGGCGCAGAGAGTACCGAGCGCGGAAAGCCTCGCTTCCTCCATGCCAGAGAGCACCCAGAGCGAAATCCCGCATTCCCGCTCAATAGCCTCTTTGAGATCGGGACCGTTTGCGGCGTTCCTCACCGCGGCGGTGGCAACGGCCTTTATGCCGGAGACCCTCATCGAGCGTGCGATATCAACGAAGCGCCTCACGGTTCGGAGGGCGAGATCCATGCTCTGCGGTGACATCATGCCCTCTGAATTCATCCCGCGCCCCAAGCCGCAGGAAACTTTCTCGTCGAGTATCGGAAGCGGGGCACGCCTAGGTCCCTTGTAGACAACAAGACGTATGGAGTTTGATCCCACGTCGATTACCGCTACAGTCCCACCCTCGCCGAATGGCGTGGCGGAAGGAGATATTTCTGTCATAAAATTATTCCTGCACAAACTCAGCCGGCATTAGCGGCCGGGATTCGGCAAGCGCCTTGCCTCTTCCCGAAAGACTGGGGTTGGTCATAAAGTATTTGTGAGCCGAGAAACTGTCCGAATCGCTTTTAAGCTTGCGGAAAGAGCCGTCGGGCCCCATCTCCCAGCTGTTAGCTACGTCGTTTAGATTAGCTACCATCACCTGCTCAACAAGCTGCTTCTTCACGGTGGCGTTTTCGATCGGAACCAGAGATTCCACCCTGCGGTCGAGATTTCGGGGCATCCAGTCGGCAGATGAGATGAAAACCTTGCAGGCATTAGAGGGAAGCCCCTCCCCGGCACCGAAACAGATGACCCTGCTGTGCTCGAGGAAACGTCCCACGATGCTCTTTACCCTGATGTTCTCGGAAAGCCCTGGAACCCCGGGCCTCAGGCAGCATATTCCCCGAACGAAAAGC
Source organism: Candidatus Dadabacteria bacterium (assembly GCA_009840385.1). Classification (NCBI taxonomy): domain Bacteria; kingdom Pseudomonadati; phylum Thermodesulfobacteriota; class Candidatus Dadabacteria; species Candidatus Dadabacteria bacterium. Next base: position 61,523 of record VXNX01000003.1, on the reverse strand, counting down.
TCGATTCTCACCCCCGCGCGGCTCGCCGCGTAAAGCGCGTCTATGATCTTGCTGTCCACCAGGGAATTCATCTTGGCCCATATCACCGCGGGGCGACCGGCCTTCGCATGGTCTATCTCGTCCCTTATCAGCTCAAGCACCTTCGGGCGCATAGTGACGGGAGAGAAAAATATCCTCTCCATCTTCTTCGGAGTGGCGTAGCCAGTCATGTAGTTAAAAAGCTTGGCGGCGTCGCGGCCGAGCGCCTCGTCGGCCGTGAAATAGCTGAGATCCGTGTATATCTTGGCGTTTACGGGGTGATAGTTGCCGGTGCCAAAGTGGGTGTAGGTGCGGATGTCAGAACCTTCCCTTCTCACCACCAGCGATACCTTGGCGTGGGTCTTAAGATCGATGAATCCGAACACGACCTGAACCCCCGCGTCCTCGAGGTCATGAGCCCAGCGGATGTTGGCCTCCTCGTCGAAACGGGCCTTGAGTTCCACCATGGCGGTTACGGATTTTCCGGCCTCGGCGGCCTCTATGAGCCTCTTCACTATCGGGGAGTCTTCCGAGGTGCGGTAAAGTGTCTGCTTGATCGCGACGACCGCCGGATCCGCCGCGGCCTGTTTCAGGAACTCGACCACGACGTCAAAACTCTCGTAGGGGTGGTGAACGACGAAATCCTTCTGCCCTATGGCGGCTATCACATCGCCTCCGAATTCCCTGACCCGCTCGGGGTAGCGGATGCTCATGCGCTTGTAAAGAAGGTCGCTCCGCTCATCCAGTATTATCTGCTTCACGCTCTCAAGCCCGAGCATCCCCTTGATCCTGAAAAAATGCGCGTCACGGGCCTCAAGCTTGTCCATTATGAAGTCGGCAATAGCATCCGGCATGTCCGCGTTGACGTCAACCCTGATCACCGATCCCCCCCTGCGCTGCTGCTTAAGCGCCGTCTCAAACGTCTCGACCAGGTCTTCCGCGTCCTCGTCTATCTCAAGAAGGCTGTCTCGGGTGATCTGGAAGATTCCGTTGTCCTCCACTTCAAAACCCGGGAAGAGGGATTTCATGTTGTGCTCAATGACCTTCTCAATCGGGACAAACTGGATTTTTTTTCCTCCCGGAACCCTTATGAAGCGCTCCACCTGGGAAGGCAGCAGCATGAGACCCTTCATGCGCTTTCCGTCCTCGGCGCGACCGAGCTGGACAGCGCACACGAGGCTCCCGCTCTGTATGAAGGGGAACGGATGCGCCGGGTCTATGGCAAGCGGGGTAAGCACCGGAAAAAGCTTTTTCGAGAACCACTCGGAAAGCCACTTGGCACCTGAGCGGTCGAGTTTCTCGGGAGTTACGATCTTGATCCCGGCCTTCTTGCAGAGGGAAAACAGTTCTTTTTCGCACTCGTACTGGCTGTCAAGCAGGAAATGGACCTTTTCCCTTATGGCTTCCAGCTGCTGGGATGGCGTAAGGCCGTCCTTGCTGCGATCGGTAACTCCCTCCATAACCTGTCCCGCGAGACCCGCCACCCTGACCATGTAGAACTCATCGAGGTTGCTCGCGGAGATTGAGAGAAAACGCACCCTCTCAAGAAGCGGAACATTCTTACTGGCCGCCGTCTCAAGAACCCGCAGGTTAAAATCAAGCCAGGAAAGCTCCCTGTTGATATATCGTTCCGAAGAACGAAGCGAGACCCTCTTGCTTGAAATATCCGTTACCGAAGAAGCCATCTGCAGTCTCCCTAGGCGATAACATTCTGCGTCTTAACACCCACAATCCGTGAGTTTACATAATTACCCGGCGCGTGAAAAGTCGGACTCACCGCGCCGTCTCCCAAAACGGGGTAATCCTCCCGAGGCGCCTCCACTGCGGCTGCGCCGTGCGAAGGCACTTTCTGACCCGGGCCTGGGACCATTCCTGCGCGAGGCGGATTACCGAGGGATCAAGCCTCCCGGGCTTGACCGCCGCGAGGATATGCCGCGCGACTATCGCGTCGTTTGTCTTTCCAAGGCTGTCCTGGAAGCGTCCCATGAGTTTCATGAAGGGCGGAACCTCGGGACCGCTCCAGAGCGAGTTAAAAAACTGCGTTGCGTAGCGGGCCTTTTTCCCCCGCTTTCTTATTTCGTGAAGATCCTCGTCAGGAAGGCGCGAAAGAGGCCTCGTATCCTCGAGAAAATAGCGCCACGTTCTCCTGAGCACGCTTTTTGCAAACGGCTTTACCGGCTGATCGAAAGCCTTGGAACCGATTTCTTTCTCTAAAGACGCAATCCATCGCTCGAACTGAAGAAGCAGCCGGGCGTAGCGGCGGCTCTCAAGGTAAGCGGCAGCGTCTCCCACGGCGCGGCGGCGCTCGGCGCGCGCGATGCGCCGAAGACGCTTTATCACCTCTTCCTGCTCGGGAGCGACAGCGGCTATCTTTGGAAGCGTTTCGCTCAAAAAGACCTGCCAGTCGCGGGCCGGAGCCAGTCGTTGCTGAAACCATCGGAACTCTCCGTTAAACGCCTTTCTCTTGTCGTAGGGAAGTATTCTCTTGAAAGCGCGAAGCGCCGCGCGCACACGCCTCATCGCCACCCTCGTCTGGTGCACCCCTTCTGCTTTACCCTCGAGGGTCGGAATCTCGTTTGCGAACATGTGTTCAAGGGCGCCCGAGATGATGAAATTAAACGCCTCTCCCACGCTCATCTCCTCTGTGAGCGCAACCTTCGGGGCCTTAAGGGGTCTTGGCCGAAGGGCCGGCCTCGCAAGTGCATAACCCCTCTGCGCCTTGGTAAGATGACCGAGCCGTATGTCGTAAGTTTCGCAGAGCTCAAGTGCTATATCGAACATGTGAGCCGGGTCGCCTGAGAGCAGTTCGAATTCCGCTTCGCAGATACGTTCCTCTACGCGTCCCCCGCGCGTCTCGGCGCAAATCACCCCCTGATCAACCGCAAGCTCGAATTCGGTACCATTGGTCCTGATATAAACCGCTTCGCGCTCAAAGTCCGTTGTGAACACTGGACGCAGGCGCTTTTCGTAACGCCGGCGGGAAAGCTTGCGCGAGAGCGCAGGGTCGTCCACCGCACAGAGATTAGGACAGTCACCGTTTACCGGCACGGTCCATTCGCGGAAATTCTGGAGGCCCGCGGGGCCCTGGAACGGCGCTTTCACGGTCTGCTCCCTGCCCTTGCCGTTATCGCGCACCCGAAGCACTATGTCGGATTTTCTAAGCGCATGGCGGGGAGTATCGAAATAGGTGCTCACTAGATGGCGCTTTACGCGGCGGCCCTTGCGGTGGGGCCTGAGTCCCTTGTAGCGTAGAATCCGACTCGCCACGGAAGGCGAAAGGGAGAGCTTGAGCTCCGTTTCCTCGTGCATGACGTAAAGATTTAACCACCCGTTTTGTCCGTAACCGGACTCTTTAATTTACTTGATTAAAACCCGGTTGTCATTTTCTCCCACTACTGGATGAAACCGAGGAAAAATGTATAATTCAGTAACCCGCGATGGCAGACTCCTTCGTTCACCTACATTTACATTCGCAGTACTCGCTTCTTGACGGTTCGATAAAGTTCGACGAGCTGATCGAAAGAGCCGAGAGCCACTCCATGCCCGCCGTCGCAGTCACCGATCACGGAAATCTCTTCGGCGCCTACGAGTTTTTCGAAAAAGCAAAAGCCGGGGGCGTAAAGCCCATAATAGGATGCGAGCTCTACGTAACCCCCACTCTCAAGCTTGAGAAGCCTTCTGACGGAAAAAACTACCACCTGACCGTGCTCTGCATGAACGAGCAGGGATACAGGAACCTCTCAAGGCTCGTAACTAAGGGATACTTCGAAGGTTTTTACCGCCGCCCGCGCGTTGACCACGAGATGCTGGCTGAGCACAACGAGGGACTCATAGTCCTCTCCGGGTGCATGAGCAGTGAACTTTCCCAGGCAATTTTCAAAAAGGACTTAAAGGAACAGACAAAAATCGCTTCGATCTACAAGGAGATATTCGGAGACCGCTACTATCTTGAAGTCCAGGCAATCGCTCTTGAGGAGCAGCGCAGGATCAACCGGGGTCTTCGAAGAATCGGCGAGCGCCTCGGCATAAAGCTCGCCGCTACCAACGACTGCCATTTTCTCACCAGGGAGGACTACAAGTCGCACGACGCACTTCTGTGCATCCAGACAGGGAGCATGGTGGCGGACCAGAAAAGAATGAGGTTCCAAAGCGATGACTTCTACGTTAAGACAAGGGAGGAAATGGCCCGTGACATGGAGGGCTTTGAGGACGCGCTTGAAGAGGCGGTGAGAATTTCTGAGCGCTGCGACTTCGAATTCAAAAGCGACGGGTACAGATTCCCCGAATACGTCCCTCCGGAGGGAAAGTCTCTTGACGAATTCATACGGGAGATCTCAGGCAAAAATCTCGAGAGAATACTCCGGGAAAACGAAATACCGGAAGAGGACCACGAGGCCTACCGGGAGCGTCTCCGCTCGGAGCTTGACACCATCTGCAAGATGGGATTCTCAGCGTATTTCCTCGTGGTTTCAGACTTCATATTCCACGCGAAGAAAAACGATATCCCGGTCGGCCCCGGTCGGGGAAGCGCAGCAGGGAGCCTAGTCGCCTACGCCCTAGGCATAACGGCTATGGATCCCATAAGGCATAACCTTATTTTTGAGAGGTTTCTTAATCCCGAGAGGGTAAGCATGCCGGATATAGACGTTGATTTCTGCGGGGAGCATCGGGATGAACTCATAAGATACGTGACGGAGAAATACGGGGCGGACAAGGTGGCCCAGATTGGCACCTTCGGAACCATGTCCTCAAAAGCCGTGATAAAAGACGTGGGGAGAGTCATGGGACTTGCGTACTCCGAAGTCGACCGGCTCTCGAAACTGGTTCCCTCTTTCCGGGGAAAGGTGTTCAGCATAGAGGAGGCCGTAAACAGGGTAAAGGAAATAAAAGAGCGCCTCTCCGAGAACAAGCAGCTTGCCGAAGTGGTGGAGCTGGCGAGATCGCTTGAGAACATGGTGCGCCATTCCTCTACCCACGCCGCGGGAGTCGTGATATCGAACGAACCGCTTGCCGATTACATCCCCCTTTACAAGGGGAGCAAAAACGAGATCGTGACCCAGTTCGACATGAGTTCTATAGAGAAGCTGGGGTACGTGAAATTCGATTTCCTCGGACTAAAGACCCTTACCATAATCGACAAGGCGGTAAAGTACGTCCGGGAGAATGAAAAAGAATTTGATCTGGACAAGGTTCCCCTTGACGACCCGAAGGTCTACGCTCTGCTGCGCGAAGGCGCGACCATGGGAATATTTCAGGTTGAATCATCGGGAATGAAAGACCTTCTCGCCAGACTTCGGCCCACGGAGTTCGAGGACATAACGGCCGCTCTGGCGCTTTACCGTCCCGGTCCTCTTGACAGCGGCATGGCGGAAGAATTCACCCGGAGAAAAGGCGGGGAAAAGGTGGATTTCCCTCACCCGGCGCTCCAGGAAATACTGGGAGAGACCTATGGCCTTTTCGTTTACCAGGAACAGATAATGCAGACGGCAAGCGAGCTCGCGGGCTTTACCATGGGAGAAGCGGATCTTCTTCGAAGGGCCATGGGCAAAAAGAAATCAAGCGAAATGAGAGCCCAGCGCAAAAGGTTTCTCACGGGAGCAGAGAAAAAAGGCATCGAGCCTAAAAAAGCCGCCGAGCTTTTCGACACCTTGGAAAAATTCGCCGAGTACTCCTTCAATAAGAGCCACAGCGCCGCCTACGCCATGATCACCTACCAGACAGCCTATCTAAAGGCACACTACCCGGCCGAATTCATGGCCGCTTTCATGTCCGTAGAGGCTAATAACATGGACAAGGTGATCTCCGGCATAACAGAATGCAGAAAACTCGGAATCGACGTGCTGCAGCCCGACATAAACCGAAGCTCCTCGGGATTTACGGTTTCGGAAGGAAAAATACGGTTCGGGTTCACAGCGATCAAATACGTCGGCGACAGCCTGACAGAGGAAATAGTCAGCAGCAGGGAAAAAGACGGGGAATTCGAATCCGTCTTTGACTTCTGCGCCAGAGTGGATTCGAGAAAACTTAACAGAAAGGCATTTGAAAGCCTGATAAGAGGAGGAGCGTTCGATTCCCTCGAATCCAACAGGGCACGGCTGTTTGCTTCCTGCGAGTCCCTGCTGGGCTACAACTCCATAAAGCAACACACCTCGGCAAACGGACAGGGAATGCTGTTTGACCTTCCAAATTCCGTGGCAGCCCCGACGCTTGCGGAAAGAGAACCATGGGACAACCGCATCAGGATCGAGAACGAACTTGATGTGCTCGGGTTTTTCATATCCTCCCACCCTCTCCAAAAGTATTCTTCCGAGCTTGAAAAATACAGTCTCCTTCACGATGCAGAATCCATAAAGCAGGCAAAAGACGGCTCGGAAGTGAGAATAGCCGGTGTGGTGAGATCAATCGAGATCAAAAACACCAAAAAGGGAACCAGCCTTATCGGTTACCTGACCCTTGAAGATCTAAACGGCCTAACCGAAGCAATCGTTTTTAACGACACCCTTCAGAAGTCGCGGGTGCTCCTGGAGCAGAAGGTCGAGCCGATAATAGTCAAGGGAAGGGTTGAAGTCTCGGATGAGAAGATACGCCTTCTGGCAAGCGATATTTCCTCGCTCAAGGAAGCCAGAACTAACTCCGCGGTCTGCATAAGCATCTCTTCTGAATCCGCTAGCGAACAGAGCATTCTCAGCCTGAGAGAGATACTCGAGAAATTCCCGGGAGGCTCAACCGTGATAATAGATATGAAAACCGACCACTCAGAGGCCGTCTTGAGAGTCGGAAACTGCAAGGTTGACTTCGGGGATGAGCTTATAGAAAACGTGGAGGGGCTACTCGGGGAAGGCGCAGTGACTCTCAGGGAAAGCTCATTTGCCTGAAAGCTCTATAACCGTTTTCAGCTCCTCGGGGTTGTTCGTGATGATGAACACCTCCTGCACCGAGGTGCCGCTTCTCGCTATGAGCTTGGCACCGCTTCGGGTGCTGTACTTGTAGCTCACCGCGAGTCTCTCCCCGGTGGCACGGCCGACCTTTATCTCCCCGGGAATGATTCCCGTCACGTAGTCAAGGTCCGAGATGTTGTCCTCGAGAAAACGCCGTAGTCCTTTTATTATCGAATGTTCGGTTTTTATCTTGTTTTTTCTGTACTTCATGCTCTCTCCAGAGAATATTATACTTCCTTATAGGACTAGTGGATATCCCATCCACAACGACCGGAACTTTTCCCGGCTCCCTGTATTCTGCTAATATAATCCAGTAACCAAGCGGCAGGGGATGCCCCAAGATGAGGAAAATAACAGATCTTCGCTTTGAAAACGCCTACGCGGAACTACCACCCGAGTTCTACCAAAAAAAAGACCCGCTTCCCTTCCAAAAACCCCACATGGTGGCGTTTAACGGGAACCTAGCAACGGAGTTGGGCGTAGATCCCAGCGAAGGGCAAAACCCCCTTGCGGCCGAGTACCTCTGCGGGAAAAGGTCTCTTGCGGGCGCAGACCCTCTGGCAATGTATTATGCTGGATGGCAGTTCGGCGTCTACAACCCGCACCTTGGAGACGGAAGAGCTCTTCTGCTCGGGCAGATAATCGACGAGCGCGGCCGCAGATGGGATCTTCACCTCAAGGGATGCGGCGCGACCAGATTCTCAAGAGGCTTTGACGGAAGAGCCACGCTCAAGTCCTCCATAAGGGAATACCTGGGAAGCGAGGCTCTCCATCATCTGGGAATTCCCTCCACAAGGGCGCTTTGCATAGTGGGGAGCACGGAGAAAATCGAGAGGGAAACCAAAGAGCCCGCAGCGATGATGCTCCGGGTGGCGGAGACTCACGTGCGCTTCGGTTCGTTCGAAGGCTTTTATCACTTGGGACAGGAGGAAAACATCCGGATACTCGCGGATTACGTAATCGCCCGCCACTACCCCGAAATCCCTCGCCGGACAAAAGAAGGCTACGGGCTTTTTCTTCGTGCCGTTGCCGAGAGAACAGCGTCCACGATCGCAAAGTGGCAGGCTTTCGGCTTCACACACGGAGTAATGAACACCGACAACATGTCTATAACGGGCCTCACTCTCGATTACGGACCGTATGGATTTTTGGAGATGTTTGACAGGGACTATGTACCGAACCACTCGGACCATTTCGGCAGGTACAGCTACGCAAACCAGCCCGCGATCGCGCGGTGGAACCTCGAGAAATTCGTAAAATGTCTTGACGCTCTGGTGGATGAAAAGCAGGCCCAGAACGCGATTGAGGCCTACAACAAGACGTTTTCTGCAACCTACAGGGATCTCATGCTGCGCAAGTTCGGTTTTGAAGAAGAAAAAAAGGAATCTCTGCGATTCATCGAAAAAACTCTAGGCATGCTCGCTGAATCCGATACGGACTACCATATCTTTCTTAGAAATATCTCGGACGTAGGGTGTGACGGCTCTTTCGGGGAAAATCCATGGCTAAAAGAACTCTCCGAAACATCCGAGAAGTGGCGGCAGTGGTTCTCTGAGTACGCCGGAGAGCTTCGGGAAAATTCGCTTCCCGACCACGAGAGAAAAGAGCTCATGGATTCAGTTAATCCCAAGTACGTCTTGAGAAACTATCTAATGGAAACCGCCATAAAGGAGGCTCTGGAGCAAGAAAACTACTCGGAGATAGAAAAAGTAAGGAAGATCTTTGAGAACCCCTTCTCGGATCAGCCGGAGCACGAAAGCTATGCGGCCCCCTCCCCAGAGTGGGCAAAGGACCTCGTAGTAAGTTGCCTCTCCTAGGCGGTAAGATAGCTCGCGAGGATTTTTTTCACGCCGGATACGGAAAAAACAACCGTGACCACGGCCTCATTTCCCTTTCCATCGATCCGTTTAACGACCCCGGGGCCGAAAATCGTGTGGGTAACCTTCTGGCCGGGCCTTAAGCTACAATCGGCATCTTCGGGCTCACGCGACGGTTTTTCTGGAGGCAAATCGGAATAACTATCGCTTTCGCTGCCGGAAAAATCTTTTCTGCGGGATTCGTAGACTACATACTCCGGCGGGAGATCATCCAGAAAGAGTGATCTTCGGGCTCCGTACACGCCGCCCGAAGTGGCTCTCGAAGAAGCATAGCTGACATGGAGCAACCGCTTGGCGCGGGTAACCGCAACATAAAAAAGTCTTCTCTCCTCCTCAAGCCCTTCCAAGCTGTCCATGGATCTCTGGTGAGGAAGCAGGCCCTCGTTTACCCCGACCACGAACACCACGGGAAACTCAAGCCCTTTGGCCGCATGGATTGTCATGAGAGAAACCTTCTCCCCTCCAGAATCACCCCTGTCCTCATCCGTAGCGAGCAACACTAGGTCGAGAAAATCAGAAAGGGTCATTTCCCCCAAGCCCTCGGCCGCGTTCAAGAGCTCCTTTACGTTCTCCATCCTGTGATGCTCTTTTCCCAAGTAATCCAGATAACCGGTACGCTCCAGAAGAGTACTGATCACTTTTGCCGCAGGCTGGTCTTGCGCCACCGAACCAAACTCCCTTATCATGTCGAGAAATCGGGAGAGTGCACGCAGAGCCTGTCCAGACAGAAGTTCCTGCTTCTGGCAGTATTCAATCGCGTCCATAAGAGCGAATCCGCCGATTCCTGAGATCTCGCGCAATTTCCGAAGCGTAACTTCCCCTATTTTTCTCGGCGGAACGTTGACTATTCGCTCAAAGCTGACATTATCCCTCGGGTTTTGAATCAGCCGCAGGTAAGCGATTATATCTTTTATCTCAGCCCTTTGATAAAAGCCGACCCCAGACACGATCCTGTAGGCAATTCTCTGTGCGCTGAGACCCTCCTCAATAACCCTTGACTGAAAGTTGGCCCTGTAAAAAACCGCCACATCACCCCAGGTGAAATTCCCGGACTCGACCAGATGCGAAACCCGCTCCGCAACAAAGCGTGCTTCGTCTGAATTGTCGCCGGCCTTGAAAACCACCACTTTTTCTCCCGCAGGATTTTCGGTCCAGAGGTTTTTTCCCTTTCTCCCCAGATTTTTCTTTATCACCGAGTTCGCGATGCCGAGTATTGTGGAGGTCGAGCGGTAATTGCGCTCAAGCTTAACGACTCTCGCCCCGGGAAAGTCTCTTTCAAAATTGAGAATATTGTTTATGTCGGCTCCTCTCCATCCGTAAATCGACTGGCTGTCATCACCCACCACGAAAAGATTCCTGTGGCGCTGCGAGAGAATCTTGGCGAAGCGGTACTGGGAAACATTTGTATCCTGGTATTCGTCTACAAGCACATGAGAGAATCTGTCCTGATAACGAACGCGAACCCCCTCGTTTTCAGAAAGAAGCCTGTTTGCCTGAAGAAGCAGGTCGTTAAACGTCATGGCGTTTCGCTTCACTAACTCATCTTTGTAAAAATCATAAAGCTCCCTGAGTGCGCGGCCGTAAAAATCGTCCCTGAAAGATACGTCCCCTCTGTTCTCAACGGCGTCAAACTCGGAAAGTACACCCTTGGGCGAAAAAAGGCTCTCTCCGTAGTCAAGCTCTTTCATGCAGCTTTTTAGCAGGCCCAGCTGATCGTCCTGATCGTAGACAACAAAATCCTTTGTGTAGTCCTCAAGAAAATCCACTTCCATCTTGAGAATCCGAAGACAAATCGAGTGGAAGGTGCCGATCCAAATGCCGCTTGTCCACTCACCTGCCAGTTCTTCTGCTCTTTTTTTCATTTCCGCAGCCGCCTTGTTGGTAAAAGTCACGGCCAGAATCTCTCCGAGAGAAACAGATAGGTCATTTATCAGGTAGGCAATGCGGTGGGCTATTACCCTGGTTTTCCCAGAACCTGGGCCCGCAAGCACAAGCAGCGGACCTTCTCCGTGGGTTACGGCCTCGATCTGGGAAGAATTAAGTCCTTTAAGAGAATTTCTTGGCACGGTACTTGAACCGTCTTTTTGGCTGGGGCGGGAGGACTCGAACCCCCACTACCGGGACCAAAACCCGGTGTCCTGCCGTTAGACGACGCCCCATTCGGAAAGAGAATTTACTGAGAGTCAGAAACAGCCTCGCAAGTGACGCCCGCGTATTCCCATGAAGTGCAGTCGCTGACTCCAAATCCCGCATGCCCGCACTCAAACAGCATGGTTTCGGTACCGCCACAGTCTACATCATCAAGCAGGAAAAGAAGCGGAGGCAATCCTATCCGGATTATATTCGTCTCCGCGGTGCCTCCGGACAAGCCTAACTGCCTACACGCGACTTCTGCCTCTTCTGTGCCCCACCCGTCATCACATATCCCCTTCCACTGCTTTGTCTCATTATCAAATATTTCAAGCATCCCCGAGCTGGAACCCGAAGTTTCACCTGTACTCGTATCGGTGGTGGAGATCAATCGCAGGCTACCGTCGGGCAGATCAGGGTAAATCGGCCCTACCTCAAAGCTTGTAACTTCCTCCGAATTGTCCTCGTCATCGGTGAATCTGATTCTCACTTTGACCCAGTTCTCTTCATCTATGGACTGGAAAACATAGGTGGAACTCGTCGCACTTGGAATTTCAGTCTCGTTGTAAGCAACATCAACCCTAATCCACTGATAGGCAAAGGAACCCTCCTCCGCCGGCTTGCCGTCCTCGTCAGTTATACCGGAGTGATCCGCAGCCACCGTAACCCCGGTTTTCGTTTCGGTACCCCTGACCGCAATCTGCCCGACGGCGTCGTTGTTCGAAGTCGCGGCTTCGCAGGCAACACCGAAAGCCTCATCGGCACCGCAGTTGTTCTCTCCGCGCTGCAAATGCTTGCACTTGTCCTCGCCAAATATCCTTGCTTCAGATCCCGAACATTCAAGATCGTCAAGCAAGTAATACTCTAACGGAGCCTCGCCATCTCCCGCAGCGTCATCCGGCACCGCAAGCTTGGTAAGCGGAGTTCCCCCAGAGAAACCAAGCTGGCGACAAGCGACCTCGGCCTCCTGCCTGCCGACTACCCGGATATTGTTGTCCTCTTCTCTTCCCAGAGTCTCCAACCCATCATCGCATATGCCCTTCCATTCGCCGGCACCGTCGCCGTCTGGATCATCGAATATTTCAAGCCTGCCCGAAGGTGCCGGAGTTACAATGAGGCTCACTACCTCGCCGGTAGTTATATCCACCAACCGGAGGTCGCCATCAGAAACAGTTTCCTGAGTGTTTACCTCTGCGGGTGCACCCATCAGCCAAAGCCCAAACAGAAATCCCGCGGCCACAACGAAAACGCGTGACACATCCAGGGCCCTAGCGGCCTTGCTTCCAATGCGTATCAAGTGATTACCCCTGTTTCCGAGGCGATTTCCAAGTTTTCCCAAGAGTGCTGTTTTCATTCTAAAGACTGGTTTAAATCAGGGCAGCTTTCCGGTTCTGATCAGCTTTTTCTCGCTCTTAGCCATTTTACTTTCACTACCCCATTTTTGCAAGCAGAACAGATATTTAGATTGTTCCAGGAAAATATAAAGCGGTTAGCCGTAACAAAGGGGGAAGATCGTCAACGAGCGGCTCATCTAAAGGATTCAGTCCGCAAGGAAATGCCAGCCGCTTATCCCCTGGGCCAGAAAAACGTCAAATTGTGAAGAAGTCCTCAGGTATTCGTAGATTTCCTCCGCTTCCCCGCGCTCGCGGAAAACTGAAAAAACGGAAGATCCGCTCCCGGAGACCAGCACGAAGCTAGCCCCGAGCGACCGGAAAATCTCCTTGAAGGAAAGAATGTCGGGCAAAATCCCGCAAGCCGCATCCTCAAGACCGTTTTCAAGGGGGAAGCCGTCGCGGAACCGCTCTACCAAGAAAGCAGGGTCGACTCCCTCGGGCGGCTGCTCGGGAAGTTCCAGCTTGTCGTAAACTTCCCCGGTGGAGAGGCCTTTGCCCGGGAAAAGGATAACGTAGTGAAGAAGCGGGAAATCCGAAAGTACCGTTACCTCTTCTCCCGCTCCCTCGACAAACGAAGAGGTGCATCTTATAAAAAATGGGACATCCGCACCCAGAGACGCAGCCATCCGCAGCAGGTCCCGGTCAGCAAAGTTCCTGAGAACTCTGTTAAGGCCCACGAGAACCGCCGCGGCGTTCGAACTTCCGCCGCCAAGGCCCGCGCCGAGAGGAATATTCTTTTTCACTCCTACCGAAACCTTTTTTCGCGTCGAGGCGGAATCAAGATAAAGCCGACAGGCGGCCACGGCAAGATTGTCACTTCCGGAAGACATCTCCCTCCCAGAAGAAAAAAGGCTGACCCCTTCTCCCGATTCGACCGAAAGGCTTATCTCGTCAAAGAGGCTTACGGGCTGCACTAGGGACTGGAGATCGTGATATCCATCTGGGCGCTTTCCGAGAATCCTCAGAAACAGGTTCACCTTAGCCGGGGAGAGGAGCTTTACAAAACTCATCTTCCCGCCCCGTCCGACTCGAAATTCATCGCGAGCTTCACGCTTCTAAGCGGAAGCACGAGCCTCTTGAGCTTGGCCGTTTTCTCGTTAAAGCTCAAAAGAAGACTGAACACCACGTATTTTCCCTCGGGGGTTTTTTCCCGCAACCTGTACTTATAGACGAAAACGCTGCCGCCCTCCTCGTTTAGCTTTGCGTACGGACGGCCGAGAATCTCTATCACCTCCGAGAGGTTCGGAATTTCCTTGGATTCAAGAGACGTAACCGCCGCGGTGCTTGTCTTTGCAAGCTTTTTCACTTCGGCACCGCCTACCGAGCCCATCACCTTCCCGAGAACCTCCTTGCTTATATACTTAGTGAAACGCTCGGGAAAGACGATCTCGCAAAGCTTCCTGCCACAAAGCTTCATTCCCATTGCCAGGTCGAAATTTCCGCCTTCGCTTTTTCTGCCCGGGTATTTCTTTACCAGATGATAGGTCCAAAGCTCGGTGTCCTGCGAAACGCGGGTTTTTACGGGCGGCGAGTAGACCATAAGCCACGCCATGTCTCCTGCGAGCAGCACGGGCTTTTTAAATATAAGCCTGAGGCCGTCGTGGTCGCTCACGCTGAAATTCTCGGTGAAATTCCCGAGCTGGCCCTTTACCTCGAGAAACCTGAAGAGCCGGCATCCCCCCGCCCCCAGGCACAGAATGAGCAGAAAGGATATGAGAATTTTTCTTCGCGAAGGCAGCTTTCCCATCGGCAATTCGGCATTTCCCCCCGGATATATTATTATACCGTAACAGATAACCGGGATTGCCCGGGGGGAATTCAAATGTTTGTAAGACTGTTAATTCTGTTCACGGTGGTTCCGCTCATTGAGCTGGCGCTGCTCATAAAGCTCGGAAACCTGATAGGGCTCTGGCCGACCATATTCATAGTAATAGCAACGGGAGTGCTTGGAGCGGCGCTTGCAAGAAGCCAGGGGACGCGTACCGTCGGCGCGATAAGGGCGGAGCTCGCCCAGGGCCGGGCGCCAACGGAAAGCCTCATAAACGGCCTTCTAATACTCGTGGGAGGGGTGGTGCTTCTCACCCCGGGACTGCTCACGGACCTTCTCGGCTTCTCCCTTCTCATCCCCTTTACAAGAGACTGGTTCAAAAAGAAACTCCGAGGCAAGCTGAGAAAATACGCGGAGAGAAACTCAGCCTCCGCGACCATAATAATCCGCTGAAGGAAAAAACGGCGGCCGCTTAGGGCTCAAACGGCTCGTGGCTTATTTTATGTATTATCGGCATGGAAAAGCTCACAGACTCCATGAGCTTCTGTCCGTACTCCATCACCCACTGCTCGGGGGCAAGGGAGTAGAAGTCCCCAAGCGTCATCCACTCCCCTCCCCTAACTACCTCCCCGTAGTCGGCGCTTACAAGAAAAGCCGTCATGTCTCCTCCGTCCATGGCGTTTAGCACTGAGCACTCGACATAGGAATGGACATCCCTTAGGACAGGGCAGCCGTTTCTGCCCTCGAAGTGGTCTATGCCGGGGAACTTTTTCCTGTCCCTGCCCGAGTAAAAACCGAAGTTTCGCACAAGGGCTATCTGATCCCTTTTCAGGAGGTGAACCACCAGATTTCTGCTTTTCATTATGAACCCATGGGTGTGGTTTCCCTTCCATATACCGATAAGGAGCCTAGGCACGGTATGGACTATCGAGGAGGTGACAAGGGTTACCGCCACCTGGCCGTTTATTTCATCCTCCCGCCTGCTGGTTATGACCACCACCGGGGAGTTATGCCAGAAAATCCCGGAAACCGAAGACGCTTCGTTCACTGAAAAACTCCTTTTTTTGTCCCAAGCGAGAAAAACGCTCCAGGAGAATTGAAAAACCTTCCCCCGTGTGCTACAGTAATCCCGTCTTTAAGTTTACCCGCCACAACTCGGTGGCGCCTTTTAAAACATACTGAAATTCTATACATGAAAAAAATAGTCCCGGCGGTTGCCTTTCTCTTCTTGGTTGTGGGCGTTTTGCACATTTCGGGGTGTTCGAAGAAGACTCTCCCTCCCCCACCTGAAGAACCTTCAGCAGAAGTTGAGTACAGGGTTCTGGCAGTTTCGGAAAAACTTGAAGAAGCCCGTGCTGAGGGGGCTGAAGACACTTGGGAGTACGAAGAAGCGCAAAAGCTTTTCGAACTGGCAAAGAGCCTAGTCAGTGACGGAGAGTTTGAGGAAGCCGAAAAGGTTCTTTCCCAAGCGGAACTTAAGGCCACCCAGGCGGTCGGAGTCGCAAGGGAAGACACCTTCATGGAGGGCTTTGACGAAGCCGCCCAGGAAATACGAAAATCCCTGCTCCGCGACTCTTTTTCCAGAGAAAACCTTATCAACCTTCCCACTTCGGATGTTTTCTTCGAATTCGACAGTTCGGAGATACCACAAGAGGCAATGGATGTAATCGACGGCAACATCGCTATCTTTGAAAAGAACAAAGACAAGATCAAATTCATCCTAGTCTTCGGTTTCTGCGACATCCGAGGAACCGAAGAATACAACCTCTCCCTTGGAAAGAAAAGAGCGGATGAGATCAAGAAGTATATGATCGGAAAAGGAATGTCTCCCGAGATGCTACATTCCATCAGCAAGGGAGAAACGGAAATATGGCAGGAAGGGACATCGGAAGAGGCCTACGGCCGCAACAGGCGGGGACACTTCATAGCCCTCTCAGCTGACAGCCCTTCAGAAAGCAATTCTCCAGATAACCAATGAGAAGAAAAATTCTTGCCGTAGCGATATCGTTCTGCTCCATATTTATGTACGGGTGCGTGGCGACGGAAGGGGACACGGACTTTCTTTACTCGAGGCAAAGGGAAATCGAGACAACCCTGAAAAAGACGCAGAAGGATATCGACTGGCTGAAAGCTGAAGTAAAGAAAGAAGAGAACATCCTTGATCTCAACGAAAAGGCTTTCGAACTTGAAAACAAGCTTCTGGAACTGGAACAGATGATAGCGGAAATGCACGCGCAGAATGAAGAACGCTTCAAGAAAATAGAAAGCAAACTGTCGATGAAAACAATTCCCGCACCTCAACAGACAGCCCCCGTACCACAGACGCCGCCCGCCGCTGCGCCCCAAACACCTTCTGAGACCCCGACAGCCGAACCTGAAGCTGCTCCGGCCGAAACCCCTACCGCGGAGAAAGTCTCAAGAAAGAACTACGATATGGGACGGAAGGAGTTTGACAACGGAAATTACGGAACCGCGAGAGCGCTGCTTAGAGACTATCTGGCCGACGACCCAAGGGGCGATAAGGCTTCAGACGCGATGTTTCTGATCGCCGATTCCTACTTCAAGGAAAAGCTTTACGAGGAAGCCATACTCGAATACCAGAACATAATCGAAACCTGGCCCGCCAGTCCCAAAATCCCTCTTTGCCAACTCAATCAGGGGCTCGCGCTTATGGAAATAGGGAAACCGAACGAGGCGAGTCTCTTTTTCGAATCGCTGATTGAAGCGTTCCCTGAGTCACCAGAAGCCGCCATGGCGAAAAAACACATAAAAAGCCTGTCGGCATCGGAAGAATAAGAACTCTAATCCCGGTCGGCGTCGAACCGTTTCCTATGAATACCCGGGGAATTAACTAGACAGTTAGGTATAACACAATCATGATAAGGACTTACAAATGCCGGGCCAAGCTATCTAGGTCGGGGCACGAAACGCTTTCCCGAGTATTTCAGATGTGTGCCGACCTTTACAACGCCTGCCTTGAGGAGCGGATTGACTGCTACAAGAAGACGGGCAAAGGTCGCTCATATTACGACCAGTGCAGGGCATTGACCGAGGTAAGGGCAGATGATCCTGAGTACGAGAGCATAAGCGTTCAAGTGTTCCGAGGTGTTGTGGGCAGGATAGACAAGGCATTTCAGTCGTTTTTCCGCAGGGTAAAAGCCAAGGAGAAGGCAGGATTTCCCCGCTGGCAGAGCAAGTACCGTTGGCATACTATAGAGATAAATGACCAGTGCTGGCGGATGCTAAAGAGTGAGGGCGACAAAACAGTCCTCAAGATAAAAGGACTTCCCCGTATCGTGGTGAAGCCGTCCCGGGAACTTCCTCCGAACGGTCTTCTCAAGGCAGTACGGATTACAAGGAAGCCTTTGAGAACTGAAGTGGCGTTGTCTTATAAACTGCCGGATGTTGAAACCGTGAAAGGGACAACCCGCCCCGTGGGTATAGACGTAGGCATATCGAAACGTCTTGCTCTGAGCGATGGAGAGAAGGTGGCCAAGCGGGAGATAGACAGAAAGAAACTGGTACGTCTGCAACGCTCCATGTCCCGCAAGGTGAAAGGATCGAACAACAGACGTAAAGCCGCATCCCTGCTCGCCAAAGAATGGCAAAGGGTAACGGACAAGGAAAGAAACTACCTTCACCGATTGACTGCTGAGTTGGTGAAAATGTACGACTTTATAGCAGTGGAGAAGTTAGAGACAAAAAACATGCTTCGCAACAAGCAGTTGGCAAAGAATATATCTGAGCAGGCTTGGGGCAGGTTCATTACGCTTCTTAACGAGAAGGCCGAAAGTGCTGGCGTTAAGATGGTACGTGTGAATCCCAAGAATACTTCGCAGAAATGCTCAAGCTGCGGAGCAACGGTGAAAAAGAACCTGTCTGTGCGGACGCATAAATGCTCATGCGGACTTGAGATAGACAGGGACTTAAACGCTGCGATAAATATCCTTCATCGAGGTATCTCGATTGCGGGCGGGAATCTTAGCCGCATGGTCGGAAGGATGGAAACTAAGCAAGGCAGTGGTCTTGTTCGACCAAGAACAGTAGAGGTAACTGTCTAGTTATGACTATAATTCCCAACACCCGCAATTCAGAAAAGCTTTTCCGCAGGGCGAGAAACGTTCTCGTGGGCGGGGTGAACAGCCCAGTGAGATCCTTCGCGGCCGTCGGAGGTTCGCCACTTTTTGTATCGAGGGCCGAAGGTCCTTACGTGTATGACGCCGACGGCAACAGGTTCATCGACTACGTGGCCTCCTGGGGTCCTCTGATACTTGGTCACTCGCACCCTTCGGTCGTAAGCGCCGTGGAGAAAAGGCTTCCGCTTGGAACAAGTTACGGCGCCCCCTGCGAACTGGAAACGGACCTTGCCGCGCTGATAGCCAGAAGCTTCCCGTCGATTGAAAAAATCCGCATGACCAACTCCGGAACCGAGGCTACGATGAGTGCCATAAGGCTCGCAAGAGCAGCCACCGGAAGGGAGTACATAGTGAAGTTCGAGGGATGTTACCACGGGCACTCGGATTTTCTGCTCGTTAAATCCGGCTCGGGAGCCACTACTTTCGGAAATCCGAGCAGCGCCGGGGTTCCCAAATCGTTTGTGAACAGAACCCTGCTCGCGCGGTATAACGACATAGATTCCGTCGCGAAGCTTTTCGCGAAGTACCCGAAGAAAATAGCCGGGGTAATAATCGAACCCGTGGCGGGGAACATGGGAGTAGTAACCCCAGGGAAAAATTTCCTCAGGCGGCTGCGCTCGGCATGCAAAAGGCACGGAGCCCTTCTCATCTTTGACGAGGTCATAACGGGGTTTCGCCTCGCCAGGGGAGGCGCGCAGTCACTGTTCGGCGTAACCCCGGACATAACATGTCTCGGGAAAATAATAGGAGGAGGTCTTCCCGTGGGAGCATACGGGGCAAGCGGGAAAATAATGGGGATGGTTTCCCCCGAAGGCCCCATGTACCAGGCGGGAACCCTCTCGGGAAATCCGCTTGCCATGGCGGCTGGACTTGCTACCGTAAAAGAGCTTAACGCAAGAACCTACAGGCGCCTTGAGAGCCTGACCGACTCTCTTGTATCGGGAATAAGGGAGACAGTAGCGGAAATCGGTATTGCCGCCACCGTAAACTCGGTAGGTTCCATGTTCACCGTTTTTTTCACCGGAGAGAGAGTCACGGACTACTCCAGGGCCCTTGGATGCGATACCGAAAAGTACGCAAGATTCTTCAGAAACCTCCTTCGAAACGGGGTCATGTTTCCGCCGTCCCAGTTTGAAAGCGTATTCGTTTCAACCGCGCATACGAAAAAGCAGATAGATCAGACGCTTCAGGCCATACACACATCGCTTCTGGAGATTTCCCAGGGAGAGTAGAGATTAGAAATCCTAACTGGCTTTTTTTCACTGTAGTCGGCATTGAATTCGGCTTTTCTGTCATAGCAGGGCTCTTCCTCGGCGACTATATTGACGGAAAACTTGACACCGCCTTCCCTTTCTTTACCCTGCTAGGTCTTGTATGCGGAGTGGTAGCAGGACTAACCCTGCTTTTGCGGACCCTTAAACTCAGGCAGAAAAGGGAAAACGGAAACGATGAAAAATCTTAGTCTCGGCGTTGAGAAGGTGTCCCTGGCAGTAACGGCTCTTCTTTTCGCCGTGAATATCGCCATCGGGGAAAAAGAGATCGCAGTGGCCATAGCCGTTGCGGGAGTGCTTTTTCTGCTCGATTACGTGGCCATAAAATTTATCGTAAAGGCGCTTGCGGAGAAGAGATATTCGCTTGCGTTTTCCATGTTCATACTGGTCATGAAAATGCTCGCGCTGCTTGCGATAATAGCGGTTCTGCTCATATTTGCAAAACTAAATATATATGGTTTAATGATAGGCTTAACTTCCGTGGTGATAGTAATAATAGGTAAAGGTTTGAAGGGCTAAACATGGAACATTTCAGCTGGTTTTCCCTAGCCGGTCTCATACAATACGACCATATTCTGGGCGGAGTACTCGTAATTCTGTTCATACTTTTTGTCGGCCTGAGGACAACTAAGCATTATTCGAAAGAAGAGTCCGTAATCCCCGAAGAGAAGCCGTCGATGAACATTTTCTTCGAACTCGTGGGACTTGAGTTTCTCTTCAACACGATTGAAAACGTGTTTGGTTCCCGAGAGAAAGCGAAGAAATACTTCCCGCTTCTGGCCGGGTCGTTTTTCTTCATACTGTTCGCGAACCTTCTGGGAATGGTCCCGGGCTTTTTGCCGCCGACCGGAAATCTTAACACCACGGTCGCGTGCTCCCTTCTCATATTCGTCATGTACAACTACTACGGAATAAGAGAGCACGGATTCGGTTACATCAAACATTTTCTGGGCCCGGTAATTTTCCTCGCACCGCTCATGCTGATCATCGAGGTGATAAGCCATCTCGTAAGACCCCTGTCACTCTCCCTCAGGCTTTTCATGAACATAACGGGCGACCACATGGTGCTTGGGGTGTTTACCAACCTCACGCATATACTGATTCCAATGGCTTTCGTGGGACTCGGTATTTTCGTATCTTTTCTGCAGGCTTTTATATTCACTATACTTTCGACCATATATATCGCGCTTGCCGAAGCGCATGAACATTGACACAAATCTAGGAGGTTAGAAATGAAAAGGTTGTTTTCTTTTATAGGTCTGGCGGCGCTTGTTTCGCTGGGCGCTTTCGTTCCTGACGCATTTGCTGCGACCGAGGGGGGCCTAGGCGATCTGGCAAAAATGGGACTTGGCATCGGTGCCGGCGTGGGAATAGGCATAGCCGCGGGCGTTGCTGGAGTAGGACAGGGACTCGCCACGGCTTCAGCTGTTGACGGCATAGCCAGAAATCCCGGAGCTTCGGCGAAGATTCAGACGCCAATGATTATCGGTCTCGCCCTGATCGAGTCTCTGGTAATCTACGCCCTGCTGATAGCGTTTCTGCTTCAGGGAAAAATCTGACTCGTATACAATAAAACAAGGACGGGGAATGCAGCATAAGAGCCATTCCCCGTCTTTTTTTGCTACCTCTTTTTTCCTACAAGATCTTGTACGGAAAAATTCCTCAATGGTGGATTCCCGCCTTTTTACCAGCTATTCACCCGACGTATCACGGAAATGTCCGTGTACCCACGGAACAGCTCCGGTTAATTGCAGGTGAAACCCGGACAAAAACCGCTAACTGCGGCTGGCGGGGTAATTCTTCAGGACAAACTCTACGGCTTCTTCTTTGGAGGACAGCCTGTTCTCAAGCTGCAGTTCTTCAACCTGCCCAAGTATTTCTGAAAAAACGGGTCCCGGAGAATAGCCGAGATCTATAAGATCCTGCCCGGCGAGAAGCGGTGTGGGCTTTATCTCCTCACGCCCATACTCTTTCATCTTTTCCCGTATGAAATCGTAGGCGTCTGTTTTCCCGTGACTTGCCATGCAGTCGGCAAGATGCATCTCCATATGCTCCTCAAAATACGGAAGGGAAAGAAATTTCTTGAGGGTGCTTTCTCTCATGTTGAAAACATCCTTGAACTTGAGGTGCTCCAGGATAAGTTCCGAAATTCTCCTTATCTGCTTTTTGGAAAATCTCAGCCTCCTGCAGATATCTTCCGACATCTTGGCTCCCACCCTGTCGTGTCCGTTGAACCTTATCCTGTCGGATTCGCTGTAAGTGGGCGGCTTGCCGACGTCATGGAGAAGCGCGGCAACCGCAAGCTCCTCCGAGTAGCTGCCGTCCGTGTTGGCATAGAGCTTGTCCATTACCAGACAGGTGTGGTCAAACACGTCGCCTTCGGGGTGAAACTGAGGGGGTTGCTGCACCCCATGCATGCATTCGACTTCCGGGAGAAAATGCTCGAGAAGACCGCAGGAGCTAAGAAGTCTGAGTCCGTCCCCCGGGTTCTGGCGGGTGAGTATCTTGACAAGTTCCTCGCGTATTCTCTCCCCGCTCACAACGGATATTCCGGAAGCCCCGTCACGGATGGCCGAAAGTGCCGCCCCGTCAAGCTCGAAACCGAGACATGAGGTGAAGCGCACCGCCCTCATCATTCTCAGCCTGTCTTCGCCGAATCTCTTCTCGGGATCTCCTATGGTCCTGACCAGCCTGCGCTCAAGGTCTTCGAGACCTTCCACGTAATCGTAAAGCTCTCCTGAGAGCGGATCGTAGAGCATTCCGTTTATAGTAAAATCCCTTCTCCGAACATCCTCCTCGGGACTTTTCGTGTAATCGACGGATTCAGGATGTCTTCCGTCACCGTACCTTGATTCCCGCCTGAAAGTGGCGACTTCGAATTTCAGGTCTCCTCTTATTACGAGCACCACGCCGAAGCTTTCCCCCACGGCCACGGTTTTCGCAAACGCCTGCTGCACCTCCTGTGGGGTCGCGCTTGTGGCTATATCGATCTCCTCGCACGCAACGCCGAGCAGGGCGTCGCGCACGCAGCCTCCCACGAAAAAGGCTTCGTGTCCCTTTTCCCCGAGGGTCTTTACTATCTCAAGCGCCCCCGCAAAATTTTTCTTCTCAAAATCAAGTTCCCTTTTCATAAATTCGTCACTCTGGCGCGCAAACCGGTTAAATTATAGTTTTTAATTTTACCCGAATCACAATCCGCAAAGGCGGTCCGAAGAAGAAAGATGGAAGAAAGGAATTTTCACAATTTCCTTGCGCAAAGAACGAAGGAAAACGGCTCAAGGCTGCTGTTTCAGAAAAAAGACGGGTGGAGCTGGAAACAGATCACCTGGCCCGATCTTGTGACCGAGGTTGAAAGCATAGCCTGTTTTCTTCTGAATTCGGGGTTCTCCACCGGAAGCAGGGTTATTGTTCTCTCGCCTAACACCCTGGCGTGCCTTTTTTTCGAACTTGCCGTATTCACGCTCGGGGGGATATCCCTGCCTGCAAGGAGCATCAAGGAAGCAAGGGATATCCTCGAGGTCTCGGCTGGAGACTGCTTTTTTCTCTCCGCAAGCATAGATGACGCGCGGGAGCTGGTCGGGGACCCCATGCTCGGAGAAAAAGTGGAAAAAGCCTTTCTCAGCGTAAACCAGAGGGTTCCAGTGGAGGAAGAAATAGTCAGCTACGCAAATGTCGTGAAATTCGGCTTTCTCGCCAGGAAAAAGCTCAAGGACGAGATAAGCGCGCTTGGAAGTTCGGTAAAGGAAGACTCAGAGGCCGTAATATTCAATGCAGGAGGCGCCCCCGATGAGAGCAGGGTCTTTTCCCATGGGGACATACTCGACCTCCTGCGTCTATCAGAACAGGATCTGGGAACGGTCTCCATTGAGGATCAGACGTTTTCCTACCTTCCCCGCGGCGGTTCTTTTTCGAAATTCGCCAACCTCCTCAACCTGCAGACCGCAGCCAGGGGAGCCATCGCGGATGCCCCGGAGGATTTTTTCGCGGATGCCCCGGAGATAATGCCTGTAATGCTTTTTCTTTCGGGCACCGAGATTGAAAATGTCGTTAACAGGCTTTGCGACGAAAACGGTTCGGCGAAAAATCTAAGAAGCGATCTCGGCGGAAGAATAAGGCTGATACTTACGGACTTATCCCCGCCCGAGAGAACACAGGACCGCCTGTACGCACAGAACATATCCGTCGTCGAACTCAAGAGTCTTTCCGTCGTTCCCTGAAAATCAGGCCTGCGGTTCGTCCTCTGTCCCCTCAACACTGCAAAACGCCCTGCCTCTGCTTAGCCTTAAGATGAGTTTTTCCTCCTGCTCAAGCGTTCGGGAATCCTCTACTATCTCGCCGTTTTTCTCTCTTGAAACAATGGCGTATCCCCTCCGCAGAACACCGAAAGGATTGAGGGAATCCAGTTTTCCGGAATAGTTCTCGATGCGGCGCTCGAGGTTCTCAATTCGCGAGGTCATGTGATGTCTGAAGCTGTTTGCGTATCCGTCAAGCTGCATGGAGAACATATCGACGCGGTTTGTGAGGGAGCGATCGAGGCGGCGGCGAAACTGCACAAGATCTTCGAGAATCTCTCTTTTCTCCCTTACGGCAAGCTCGGCTGCCATCGAAGGCGTAGCCGCCCTCACGTCGGATACGAGATCGGCTATGGTCACATCCACTTCGTGACCCACCGCAGAGATCACCGGGAAAGGAGAAGCGGCAATTTTTCTGGCGACTCCCTCGTCGTTAAAAGCCTTTAGATCTTCTTTTGACCCCCCTCCCCTGGTTACGATCACAAGGTCCAGACCCTCCATGGCGTAGAGCCTCTCAAGGGCCCTGACTATCTCAGCCGGTGCACCGTCTCCCTGAACGCTTGCGGGGGAAATAATCACCTCAACGTTGGGAGACCTTCTGTATACGACCTTTATTACGTCTCTTACGGCGGCTCCCGAGGGGGAGGTAACCACTCCTATTTTACGGGAGAGAAACGGGAGGGGGCGTTTTTTCGAGATGTCGAAAAGCCCTTCTTCTGAAAGCTTCTGCTTCAGTTTCTCAAGCGCCAGCGCGTCGGCACCGATACCTCTGGGCTCCATGGCGCTTACGTAAAGCTGGTAAACGCCGCTTTTCTCGTAAACCCCAACCCGCGCGGCGCATATGACATCCATCCCGTTCTCCGGCGTGAACTTTATCTGCTGGTTGTCTCTTCTGAAGCAGGCAGCGGAGATCTGGCTCTGCTCATCCTTAAGGGAAAAGTACCAGTGGCCGCTTGCGTAATGCCCCTTGAAACCGGAAATCTCTCCGGCAACCCATATCGTCTCCCCTCCGAACTCAAGCTCAATCGCCTCTTTTATCGAGGAATTGAGTTCCGATACGCTATAGATTTTCCTGTCCATTGTTAAACGTAAATTAATCGGTCGGATGGGCGTTGGCAAGGCGCCGAGACCACTTGGGTATCAAAGGATGCGAAAAAGTTTCAAAAAAACCTTCCTGTCTGAAAAGCTCACTCAAACAGATGCGGGGACTTGTCTTTTACCTTCTCAAGGATTGCGTCTGAAACCTTGAGATTCTGAAGGTCCTTGAGAGCGAAGAGCTGCGGAGCCCGCAGTTTTTTCGCACCCGTAAGGTCTGCATCCCTCAGAATCGCCCCGTCAAAATTCGCAAGCTTGAGGTTTGCGCCCGCGAAATCGGCGCCCGTGAGATCGGCCCCGAGCATGTGGGCTCCCTCAAGGTTGGCACCCCTGAATACAGCACCGCGAAGATCGCATCCCTCGAAGTTTACTCCACGCATGCTCGCCCCTGAGAAATCCGCACCCACCAGACTGCACCCCTTGCAGAAAGCAAGCTTGAGAACCGCCCCGGCAAATACCGCGCCGTCAAGATCAAGCCCGTTAATATTCGCCCAGCCGAGATCCGGCAGAACATCCGGCTCTTCCTCCCGCCACCGGTTCCATGCGGCCGCACCATCTTTTAGTTTCGAGACATGATCGGGATCAGCCATAATACCCCGCCCCCGGCGAAAATCCGAAAACCTTAAAAGCGGACAAAAGGATGTAAGCCGCGATCGCTATAAGTATTACGCTTCTAAGAAGTCCCCTGACGCCGCCTTTCATCTTTCCTCTAATCTTCTCCCCGCAGGAAAGGCAGATATCCGTTTTCGCGGTGGTCTCGTAACCGCATTCCTCGCATCTTGTTACAGGACTCATCGACATCGGATTTTTTCCCTCACTCGACTCTCTGCAGAGCGGATTGGACGAAGACCGGATGAACTTCCTCAATGCTCCGGGCAAGCTGCTCAACTACATTCCTTATATCCCATTGTGCCCCCTCGGACATTCGCAGGTTCGTCAGGTGGTAGAGCTCCCAGAGATCGAAACTGCCCGAAACCCTCCTGTTATGGGCGTTTGTGACAACATAGCTTGCGATATCGTCAAAACCGGCGTCGATGAGCTTTTCGTAGAAATTCTCGCTTCGCGCTACGGCCCCGAGCAGAAGTTCCTCGGTTCCTGATTCCGTAACGTGCGGGGGAATCGTAACGCCCTCATCGACAGAAGGCTCCTTTATGGTCCAGTTGACTTTCCTGTGCCTGAGCAGCTGATGCCACGCAGCCTCGCTCAGGACAAACTCCGCGTTGTAATTGACCGATTTGAATATCCCGGCCGGATTATCGTGTTTCCCGAGAGCCTCGACCGCGATTGAGAAAATTTTCTCGAGCTCGGAGGTGTTTTCAGAAAGATGCCTTTCTATCTCGCTGCCTGAAAGTCCCGAGAACTCGAAAAGAAGCCCTCTTGCGATCTCCCTCAAAGCCTCGGCCTGGGGATTTTCCCCTCCCTTCCCCGTATAGTCGAAAAGGGTGACCGATGACCCGTTTTGGGGTCTGTTTTTTTCCGCGTCGCCAAGGCCGCGCGAGAACTCCGCAAGCGCATCGCGAGTTTTCACTATGTAAGGGTTTTCGTTGGCGTATTTCACGAGCGTCGGAACGGAGAACCTGACCTCGCTTTTTATCTCCTCGGCCCTCCGCCTCGCCTCGAGGTAGCGGCTTGAGAGAAGCGCAGAGAGGGTCTGTTCTATGGCTCTCGCGTTTGCCGTCATGCCGAGATTCGTAAGGGTGGAGAGATTAAGTGCGTACCTTGCATCTTCAAACGCTATTTTCTCAAGCGCTCTGAAGTGAGGTCTTTCCTCCTTGCCTTCGGGAACGGGGAATTTTCTTTTCAGAAAATCGAAAAGCTCATCGTTAAGCCTTGAATAAACTTCATATTGAAAATCGCAGAGATCCTCGAACTCCTTTTTAAGGGCCGGATGCGAGTCAAGTTCTTCGGGAATGTAATTGTCGCCTTTGCGCGGTCTCTGGTATCTCTGCGAATATTCCGTGAACGAAAGAAATTCGTTCGCGCACTCAAGCAGGGAGGAAAAAAGCCTTGAAACCCTTTCAACGCCTATGTGCACGGTAGCGTGCTCCGCAACAGAGGCATGGCCGTAGTTAAGAACCCACTTCTCATGGAACTTCTCCGCCCTGTCCCTCCCCATTTCCTGCTCCCGTATCACGGTATCTATGTTTTCCCTGAAACTTTTGGGGCTTCTGCTCACATAGGCGAAGATGACGGCGACGACCTCTTCAGGAATATTGCTTATGGTATAGATGTCGCTGTCGAGATTCGAAACGTAACGTTCCATCTCCTGGGCAACGCTTTTGTCATCCATTTTTATTTCGACAGACAAGCCTGCTCTCCGGTTCCCCTCACACGACCCTCCGGGCTCACGAAACCGTGTGCATTTCTTTGAGTTTACCGACTATGTACGGCATGACCATGCTGGGGCTTCCGGATATGACGGCGCTTACATAGTCATCAGCCGGGGTTTTTCTCTCGCCGATGATAACGACCCTGTTTCCCTTGTTCATAACCTGGAAGGGAAAGGACGCCACGGGTTCGATTTCAAGATTCGCCCCGACTATCATCAAAAGGTCGCAGTGCTGAAGCCTCATCCACGATTCTCTTATCTCCCAGTGAGGAAGCGGCTGACCCGGAAAAGACATCGGAGGCTTCATCTGGTCGCTTTGACATTCCTTGCATTTCGGGATACCGGTTTTGCTGTCCTCAAGGGAAAGCAGAATCCCGTCGGTGCGGTAATCGTTTCCGCATTCGTGGCAGTGGACCCAGTTTATCGTCGAGTATATCTCTATTATCTTTTCGCTGCCGGTTTTACTGTGCAGGCCGTCGGCCGCCTGGGTCAAAACGCAGTCGACGTTACAGAGAAACTCCATCTCGTAAATCGCTTCGTGGGCTGGGGAAGGCCGCGCCTCCGAGATTCTGGGATAAAAGTCCTTTATTTTTTCCCAGTATTCCCTTCTGACCTCCGGGCGATTCTTGAATTTTCCTATGTCGGGATTAAAGCTAAGATCCGAAACATCCGGCAGCCCGACCTCAAGGGAAAGCTCAACTCCTGTAAGAAAAACTATCTGGGAAGCCTCCTGGGCCCACTTGACTGTCGCGGAGAGCGCGTCCTGTTCCTGCTCGCTCATTTCAAGATTTGATTATAACCGCTTGCGCCAACTGTCCGCAAATTGACTGCGGCCCGTCGACAGCAGACGAATTCAGACCGCTAAAAACGCCGAATCTGTCCCTGCCCAAAACCGATGCACCTGCGATGGCCGCCAATTGAAACCATGCCAATATCGGCGAATTGGAACCGTGCTTAGATTGCAGCCAAACGGACGGGTAGAATATCGTATCGTGGGCGTAAAACCTAAGGAAATAAACGAATTCACAGAAAAAGCTCTCCAGATCGTCTGGGATGACGGGGAAGAAAGCATACTGTTCTACGACGAGCTCAGGGAGATCTGCCCATGCGCCACCTGCAGGAGGCTCAGAAAGAAAAGCAGAACCGGAAAACTTCCGTTTAAGAAACGGATTCCCCTTGGAAAAAGCGACATGACACCGGAGAGAATAGAGTACGTGGGGAATTACGCCATAAGGTTTATAGGCAAGAACTGGTGCGAAACCGGGTTCTACACATTCGATTTTCTCAGGAAAAACTGCGTGCCGGGCGAATAGCGTTCCCGCGGCGTAAGATCACGCCTGCGCGCTTATGGAAAGCCAGTTCCTGGTAACGAAGTGGTCGCCGTCCTCATTCACTTCCCCGTGCAGAAGAATGGCGGGCTCAACCGCGTTTTTCATCGCGTCGGAAGCAGCCTCATCCGGATATCCGTGAAGGGCGCCGGAAGCATACTGCTGGAAGGAGCTTATATGTTCCCACGCTTCTTTCGTAAGGTCAGCGGCGAATTCCCGGGCATCGACAAGATCAAATCCCACCTGGCTTACGAGTTCCTCGTAGTAAGAACGCGGGTGAAACTTCGCGGCCTCGGCTTTTCTTTCAATCTTTACTCTCTTCACTCCCTGCTTTTTTAAGAACTGAACGGCGTTTTTCACCTGGGTTCTGTAAAAAGGTATGGTCTCCGCGGGTCTCGCCTCTTCGTAGAAAGCAGTATTGAAAAAGAACCAGCCTCCAGGTTTAAGCGCTTTTTTGATCGCCCTGAGGCTCTTCAGCTGCTCCTCTTCGTCAAGGTAGTGGATGCCGTTACCCCATATCGCCACGTCAAGACTCTTGGGGGGCAGATCAAGTTCCTGTATGGACGAATTGATAAGGGTCAGCTTGTCAATCTCTTTTTCAAGTCTGCGCTTGGCAAGCTTGAGAGCGCCGGACGACTGGTCAAGGCAGAAGACCGCGGATTCCTTGAAGTTTGCGGGAAGCATATCGAAAAAAAGCTGCGCCATGGTGCCCGCGCCCGTAGCGATATCAAGGAACCTGTCTAGACTCTCGACCCCTCTGTCAGCCATTATCTGGATCCAGCTCCTGGTCATATCGCCGTTTACCTTTCTGTACTCTTCGGTATCGGCAAAAGGCTCGTAATTGTAATCTTCTATATGCTCTTCCATCGTGGCTCTCTCCTCGACTCTTAACCCATCCCCACAACCTACCTTTTATACCCTGAATTCTAACACAATAGCAACAAAAAGCTTGAAAAAATAAAAAAAGGCGACGAGGTTAAAAAGCCATCCAAGAAGGCTAAACGCCTCTTTTTTCTCCCCAGAATATTTTGTGAAGCTGCGGAAGCACCCTTACGTCTTCCATGCGGTCGCGAAGAACCCTCTCCGCTATCCAGTCCGCTTTTGTGCCGTAGACAGGCTGGAATATAATCGAAGCCCTGATACGACGCTTCGCTATAACGCCCATCGCGTACTCGTAGTCCGCGTCGTCGGCTATTACGAACTTAAGCTGGTCCTTTTCCCCCAAGGCGTCGTAAAGTGAAAAATCCATCTTGGAGTCCATGCCGGAACCGGGACATTTGCAGTCCATGCTCACAACAGAATTCGGATGAGAGAAAATCCCGGGGGGCTTCTTGTGTCCGCTTGTTTCAAGCACTACGACAAAATCCCTTTCAAGCAGAAATTCCGTCACCTCCTCCACGGCGTCACGCTGTATAAGCGGTTCCCCGCCGGTTATGCAGACACGGGAGCAGCCGTACCCCAGGATCCTGCTCAGCACCTCTGCGGTTTCAATCTCCCGGAAATCGGTTCCTTCCACGGCGTACATTGTATCGCACCAGCTGCATCTGAGATCACAGGCGAAAAGCCTGAGAAAAACCGTCGGCAGCCCGATATGAACTCCCTCCCCCTGTATTGAAAAGAAAATCTCGCTTACCTTCATCACAATTACGCTTCGTATTCGGTCGGATCGCCCACTTCCGCTTCGATAAAAGCTCTTTTTCTCTCCCTGCAGGAACTGCAGGTGCCGCAGTGCACCCGGGAGCCCACATAACACGACCACGTGTCCTTAAAAGGAACTCCAAGGCGCGAGCCGAGCTTAACTATCCCTGATTTGTCCATGTCCACAAACGGGGCAACTATGGTAAGCCGCTCGTTATCCGTTGCAAGCCTTTCTGCTTCCTCGAAAGCCGAAACAAACTCCGCGCGGCAGTCGGGATACACCCCCCTGTCGGAATGATGCGCGCCGTAGAACACAACGTCACAGCCGATGCTCTGGGAATAGGCGACCGCCAGAGAAAGAAAAATGGCGTTTCGGTTCGGAACGACTGTGGTGGAAAGAGTTTCGTAATTGCTTGTGGATGCGGAGACCCTCGGAATCTCGACCTCACGGTCGGTAAGCGCAGAGGCACCGAAAAGAACGCTTACCGAAGAAAGATCAACTACATTGGGTCGAAGTCCCAGATGGCGGCATATATTCTCCGAGGAAAGGACTTCCTTTTCATGCTTTTGCCCGTAGATAAACGTAAGAGGCGAAACATCGTAACCTTCCCGCACCGCCTTGTAGCAGAGAGTGGAACTGTCTATGCCTCCTGAAACCATTACAACCGCTTTTCCAGACACCTGTTTAATATTAAAGCTGAAAAAAGCAAATAACAATTAGAGGAACCCGGCCGGCACCGCGGCTACGCGCGGGTGAATCGAAATTCAAACGGTTTCAGTATGTTGGCATAAGCAAATTAGAGAGTACAATTTACGGAGGAAAAATCGGGGAGGCATCTGCCCGACACCTCGCGGCCGTCAGCGTGGCGGGAAAGAGGCGCGGAGAAACTTATGGGCAAAGCGAAAGAAAAACGTGAACAAACCCTTCTTTTCGGCGATTTTCCAAGCGTATCGAAAGAAAGCTGGAAAAAACAAGTTGAGAAAAGGTTCGCAAAGCTGGGATCCTACGAAGATTTCATATGGCACACAGAAGACGGCATAGCGGTCGAGCCTTTCTACACCGAAGAGGAAACCGAGGGTTTTTCCTTCCGGGAGAATCAGCTTCCGGGAGAATTTCCGTTTGTCCGGGGAACCAGAAGAAAAGATAACACCTGGTTTCTGAGCGAAGACGTAAAACTTGCCGACCCAAAAGACGCCGTGCGCGACGCGCTTGCCGCCATAAAAGGCGGAGCGGATTCGCTTACCTTCATCCTGGAAACGAAAATAAAACGCGGGGCAATCGAGACCCTTATAAAAGACATAGATCCCCTGCGCACCAGAATCAATTTCGCACTGAGAGAAGACCCGGAAAAAATCTGCGCGCTTTTCATCTCCGCATGCAGGAAAAAGGGAATCGACACCCAGGAGCTTAGCGGGGCGGTTTTTTTTGACCCTCTCTCCGAACTGCTCGCACGCGGGCACCTCGTGACGCCGCTTGAGAAGCATGTGGAGAAAATCGCGAAAACCATCGAATATCTCTCCGATGCCGTACCCGGTTATGCGGCGTTTTCGGTGAAAAGCTCAACGTATAAAGACTCGGGGGCAACGATAACCCAGGAGCTTGCTTTCACGATTGCCGCCGCGGTCGAGTACCTGGTCATGCTCCGCCAAAGGGGCGTCGACGCAGATTCCGCCTGCCGCCACCTCGTTTTTTCCTTCTCCACCGGTTCAAGCTACTTCGCGGAAATCGCCAAGCTTCGCGCCGCAAGGGCGCTCTGGGCAAACGTCGCGGAAAAATTCACCCCCGCATCCGCCGAGTCCGCAAAAATGAGGATCCACTGCCGCACCACGACCTTTAACAAAACCATCTATGACTCTCACGTAAACATACCGCGGGCCACACTTGAAGCCATGGCGTCGGTAATCGGGGGAGCGGATTCCCTAACAGTGGAACCCTTTGACGCCCGCCACAGGGAACCCGATGAATTCTCGAGGCGAGTGGCGAGAAACATTCAGCTTCTGATTAAGAATGAGTCCCGTCTCGACGCGGTCACTGATCCCGGAGGCGGCTCCTATCACATAGAGGAGCTGACGCAGTCCATCTCACGGAAATCCCTCGAGTTGTTCCAGGAAATAGAGAGAGAAGGCGGCTATCTTGAATGCCTCAGGAGCGGGTTCATACAGAACGCGGTCAAAGAAAGCAGAGAAAAAACCCTCCTCGACATTTCCCGGAGGAAAAAAACGCTTGTCGGAACAAACGAGTTTCCCAATCCTCTGGAGAGGATGATAGAGCATGTCCGGAAAACCGCGCCCGCGGAAAAAGAGACAGACGGCTCAGCCCGGACGGTAGAACCCATCGCGGAATCAAGAGCAGCCCAAGGGTTTGAGAGAATAAGGCTTTTAAGCGAAGAACTCGCTGAAGGAACGGGCGGGGCGCCGAAAGTTTTCCTGCTTCATCTGAGCGGCTCTCCGCAGACAATCGCAAGATCGGTTTTTTCGATGAACTTTTTCGGATGCGGCGGGTTCACGGTAATTGACGGGGCCGAAAGTCCGGGAATTGGCAAGGGAGTCACGGCAGCTCTTCGTGAGAGCCCTCTCGCGGTGGTGCTCTGCGGTTCCGACAAGGATTACGAACAGTCCGCGGAGGAAGCGATAAAAAGACTCAAGAACAAAAAAGCGGGAATAAAAACCGTTGTTCCAGGCGGCCCACAAAACGTAACCGAGAAGCTCGCACATGCGGGAGCGGATGACTTCATCAACTCGGATTCGGATGTTCTTGAGGTGCTTGAAAAATATCAGCAGATACTTCTGTTGGGTGAGATCGAACAATGAGACCTGATTTTTCGAAAATAGAACTCTGCGTGGGCTCAGGCCGGAGTGACAGCTCCCAGGAGAGCGGAGATATAATACGTGAATCACCGGAGAAAATAGACATAAAGACGCTTTATGTACGCGACGACCTAAGCGACACGGAACATCTGGGATTCGTCTCGGGAGTTCCTCCCTACCTTCGCGGTCCCTATCCGACCATGTACATCTCAAGGCCTTGGACTATCAGGCAGTACGCCGGCTTTTCCACTGCGGAGGAATCAAACGCGTTTTACAGGAGGAACCTTGCCGCGGGACAGAAAGGGCTTTCCATAGCCTTTGATCTTCCTACCCACCGGGGGTACGACTCGGATCATCCCAGGGTCTCGGGAGACGTCGGAAAGGCAGGCGTGGCGATAGACTCGATACTCGACATGGAAATTCTTCTTGACCGAATACCTCTTGATCAAATTTCGGTTTCCATGACCATGAACGGCGCGGTTCTGCCGATTATGGCTTTCTACATCGTCGTAGCGGAGCGCCAGGGAGTGGGACCGGAAAAACTGAACGGCACGATCCAAAACGACATACTAAAGGAGTTCATGGTAAGGAACACCTATATTTATCCGCCCGAATTCTCGATGAAGATAGTCTCGGACATCTTCGAATACACGTCAAAGAACATGCCGAAGTTCAACTCAATAAGCGTAAGCGGCTATCACATGGAAGAAGCGGGCGCCACGTCAGACATAGAGCTCGCCTACACCTTGGCGGACGGACTTGAATACTTAAGAGCGGGAGTTGATGCGGGACTCGATATTGACGACTTCGCTCCCAGAATCTCCTTTTTCTGGGGAATAGGCATGGACCATTTCATGGAAATCGCGAAAATGAGGGCCGCCAGGATGCTCTGGGCCAAGATCGTCAATCAGTTTAACCCCAAGAGTCCGCAATCGCTTATGCTCAGAACCCACTGCCAGACCTCGGGATGGAGTCTTACGGAACAGGATCCGTTTAACAACGTGACGAGAACCTGCGTTGAAGCCCTGAGTGCGGTGCTCGGCGGCACTCAGTCGCTCCATACAAACGCCCTTGACGAAGCCATCGCCCTTCCCACCGACTTTTCCGCCAGGATAGCGAGAAACACCCAGCTTTATCTTCAGAAAGAAACCGATATATGCAGGTTGATCGATCCCTGGGCGGGATCCTACTACGTCGAGTACCTTACCCACGAACTGGCGAGAAAGGCCTGGGAACTCATAATGGAAATAGAAGAGCTCGGCGGAATGTCCAAAGCCATAGAAACCGGCATACCGAAAATGAGGATCGAGGAAGCGGCGGCCCGGAAGCAGGCGAGGATAGATTCGGG
Organism: Candidatus Dadabacteria bacterium; assembly: GCA_009840385.1. Taxonomy (NCBI): domain Bacteria; kingdom Pseudomonadati; phylum Thermodesulfobacteriota; class Candidatus Dadabacteria; species Candidatus Dadabacteria bacterium. The sequence continues at coordinate 27,153 of VXNX01000003.1, read as the reverse complement.
AAAAGACGTTATAGTAGGAGTCAACAGATACAACCCGGACGTACAGGAAGAATTCGATATACTGGAAGTAGATAACCGCAGGGTGAGGCAGAATCAGATTAAAAGACTGGAGAAGCTGAGGGAAAATAGAGACTCTAAGGCGGTGGAGCGCGTGCTCAGGAAGATCACTGAATGCGCCAGAACGGGAGAAGGGAACCTTCTTTCCCTGGCGGTTGAAGCCGCGAGGGAGAATGCCACGCTCGGAGAGATATCGGACGCGTGTGAAGAGGTATGGGGAAGATACCAGCCCGGATGGCGCACGATCTCGGGAGTATATTCCTCGGAAATCTCGAAGGATGCCGGATTCGCCAAGGCGAGAGAGCTTGCCGACCGCTTCGCCTCGCTGGAAGGAAGAAGACCCAGAATACTGGTTGCCAAGATGGGGCAGGACGGCCATGACCGCGGGGCGAAGATAATAGCTACGGGTTTTGCCGATCTCGGTTTCGACGTGGACATAGGCCCACTTTTTCAGACCCCCGAAGAAGCCGCAAGGCAGGCGGTCGAAAACGACGTCCATATAATCGGAATATCAAGCCTGGCCGCCGGTCACAAAACGCTCATCCCAGAGCTGATAGAAAAACTCAGCCAGATGGGGGCGGATGATATAATGGTAGTGGCGGGAGGGGTTATCCCAAAACGCGATTACGATTATCTCAGGGATGCCGGCGTCTCTCAGGTATTCGGTCCGGGAACCGTGCTGTCCGTAGCGGCTGAAGCCATACTCCTGCCACTTGTGGAAACCCGAACATGAAGCCGCGCAGAAAAACGCAAGCTGAAGCCTACCGCAAGGGTATAAGCAAGGGAGAAATACCAGTTCTGAGCAGAGCGATAACTCTAGCGGAAAGCACCCTGCCCGAACACAAGAAGCTTGCGCAGGAAGTAATCACTTGGTGTCTGCCGCGATCCGGAAAATCCATAAGGGTGGGGATCACGGGCATACCAGGAGTCGGAAAAAGCAGCTTCATAGAATCCCTGGGCCTCTACCTCGCTCGCGAGTGCGGAAAGAAGATAGCGGTGCTCGCAATTGATCCCACGAGCAGCGAAACGGGAGGAAGCGTTCTCGGCGACAAACTCAGAATGCAGGAGCTCTCCCGGCACGAAAACGTTTACATAAGGCCTTCTCCTTCGGCCGGTTCTCTCGGAGGAGTTTCGAAAAAGACAAGCGACGCGGTGATTCTCTGCGAGGCTGCGGGGTTTGACACGATTATCATAGAAACGGTGGGAGTCGGACAGTCAGAGATCACATGTCATTCCATGGTCGATTTCTTCATGCTGCTGATGATTACCGGAGCGGGAGACGATATTCAGGGGATAAAAAAGGGAATAATTGAACGCGCCGATGCCGTATTGATAACAAAAGCGGACGGGCGGAACAAGAAAAAGGCGGAGCTTATGAAACAGGAAATGGAAGAAGCGCTCAGATTTCATAAGCCACCCGAATCCGGGTGGGTTCCCAAATCTTACGCCTGCTCCTCAGTTACGGGCTACGGGATAAAAGAAATCTGGCAATGCGTCGAGGAATATGAAAAGCTCTGCAGAGAGAGCGGATATTTTATGGAGAAAAGAAAAAAGCAGGCGAAATACCGCCTTCACGAGGCGCTCGCCCAGAATCTTGAGGACAGCTTTTACGAAAACGCCCTGATCAAGAAAACGCTCGGCGAAGTGGAGAGGGAAGTGATGGAAGGAAAAACGGATCCTTACACGGGAGCCGCAAATCTACTTGACCTTTACTTTGAAAAGCTCGGATTGCCCCCCTCGCCTGAAGAAAAATGATTATAAAATCCATCTCACCGAAATACATAAACGAGATCGTGAAAATCGAAAACGAGTCCTTCATTTCCCCGTGGCCGAAACAGATACTCGCAGATTACATCAAAAAACCCGGATTTTTCTGCAATATCGCCATAAACGGAACCGACGAAGACGTTGCGGGCTACTCAATATCCACTCTTATCTACGACGAAATCCACGTATTCAAGATCGCCGTGTCACCTTGCCACAGAAGAAAGGGAGTAGCGAGGGAACTGCTTTCCGACACGTTTAATTTTTACGAGAAAATGGGAGCCCTCTCAGTTATTCTCGAGGTAAGAACGACAAATACCCCGGCAATCGCTCTTTACGAAAAACTCGGGTTTGAAATCGTAAGAACGCGCAAGAACTACTACGGCAGGGGCAGGGGGGACGCTTATGTCATGGGCCTTGCTCTTGACCATTACTATCAGAAATCTCTCTCAGCCACGTAATCGGCGAGGTGGTCCAGGGACTCTTTATAATTGCTCTGCGCTATCCCGTCCAGAGATCTTTTCGCATCGACGACAAACTCCTTTGCGCGCTGCCTGGTCAGATCAACCCCGCGGTAATGGCTTACGACCTCCATTATTTCCTCTATCTCGGAACTATTGAGATCGTCTTCCTTGTCGAGCGTTTCGATTACTCTGCGTTTTACGTCTTCCGGGGCGTTTTCAATCGAGTAGTAAAGCGGAAGGGTCATTTTGCGTTCAGCAAGATCCTGGCCGGTCTTTTTTCCGAACTTGTTTTCTTCCGAACAGTAATCAAGCGCATCGTCTATAAGCTGAAACGCTATTCCTATATTGTGGCCGTAATGTGAAAGGGCCCTGATCGCTCCGTTCGAGGTGTTTGCCAGAAGCGCTCCGGTCTCTGTAGAGCACTCAATGAGCGCCGCCGTTTTGTGATCAATCACGGAGAAGCAGAAATCCTCGGAAATTTCAATCATCTTTCTTTCGCTCATGATCTCGAGCACGTGGCCCTCGGCAAGACGCGACGAGGCCCTCGAAACCACCCTCAGAAGTTCAAGACTGCCGCAACTGTATATCAGCTCAAGGCCCCGCGCCAGCATAAAATCCCCCACCAGCACGGTGGGTTTGTTCCCCCAGACCATATTTGAAGAGGCGTTTCCCCTTCTGAATTCCGCCTGGTCTACCACGTCGTCGTGAAAAAGTGTGCCGGCGTGGAAAAGTTCAATGCCCGCGGCGGCCGCAATCCTGTTCTCTCCCTCAGTAAGCCCGCAGGCCGCGCTTGAGAGCAGAACAAGGGAAGGCCTGATTCTCTTTCCCCCTCCGCCAAGCAGGTACTTAGCTATCTCGTAAACCAGCGGAACGTCGGATTTTATGAATTCATCGATTTTCCTCTCCGTCTCCGCGAGGCTTGGGTGAATTATCTCAATTATGTCCGAGAACTCCATCGGACGCTTAGACTATATAAACGAACCCCACAAGTCAAAGATTGGACACCGCCTTGAACCTAATGTAAGTTTCTTTTCTCAAATGAAATTTTTCGTAAGATAGCCCGCAAAACCGTAACGGTAAACTGATTTGAACCTTTTCGATATCTTACTCCTATGCATAATTCTGATCTGTTTCGCAACGGGACTCAGATCAGGACTTATAAGGCAGGTTTTCTCCCTCGCAGCCATAATAGGGGGAATAGCGCTGGGCTTTTTTTTCCATGAGTCGCTGGGGAATCTCCTGCTCGAGAAAAACATTATCGCCGAGCCGGAAATCTCAAATATTCTGGGATTCCTGATCGCAGCCTGCTCCGCATACATACTCATACATTATCTCTCGCGTTTCCTGACGGACGTGATGGAAAAAATCAATATGGGGTGGATTGATCACCTTCTCGGCGGAGCGATGGGATTTATCATCGGTCTGCTGCTCTGCTACCTCGTGGTAGTGGGGGTAAAACAATTTGTGGGGGAAGATTCTCCTTTCGTTAAAAATTCCGTTCTGGCGCCCAAAGTCGTAACCGGATACCACATTCTCAGGGAACAGGCACCGGATAACCTCGACAAAAGCCTAGAAAAATTCCGGGAACTGCGGGAAGGAAAAGAGGAACCGGACTTTGAGTGAGCGAATATGAACCAAGGGATCTTAACAATTGTCCTATCCGCAAGTCCACGTCGCTTCTCGAGCTGAAACGCTTTTTCTCCAATCATTATTAATCGATCTCCCCTTAATTAACTCCGCCGATTCAGTTAAACTCTTATGGAAAAGCGTTTTGTCGTGACCTTTCTCTAGAACAACTCGCAACATGGTTTCAATAACTACTCTCGACGAATTTATCATAAGAAATCAGTATGAATTTCCCTACTCCACGGGGGAACTTTCAAGGCTGCTTCGGGATATAGGGTTCGCGGCAAAAATAGTTCACAGGGAAGTAAACAAAGCCGGTTTGGTCGCGGACATACTGGGCAAAACAGGCCAGATAAACATTCAGGGGGAAGAGGTAAGAAAGCTTGATTCCTACGCAAACGAAAAATTTCTGACCGCGCTTGAACATGGCGGAGAATGCGCGGGAGTAGCGTCTGAGGAAAACGAGGATTTCATAGCCTTCTCCGATGAGAACTCGAAGAACTCAAAATACGTCATAGCGATAGACCCTCTTGACGGCTCTTCCAACATAGACGTGAACGTGTCGGTGGGAACCATATTCTCCGTATACAGAAGAACGTCAAAAATGTTCTCCCCGTGCCTAAAGGAGGACTTTCTTCAGCCGGGCAAGGCCCAGACGGCCGCCGGGTACATAATATACGGTTCTTCGACCATGCTGGTATACACCACCGGGCATGGAGTAAACGGATTTACCCTAGACCCGTCGATAGGAGAGTTCTGCCTTTCCCATCCGAATATAAAGATCCCGAGCCACGGCAGCATATTCTCGGTCAACTACTATAACTATCCGAAATTCCCGGACAAGGTAAAAAAGTATCTCGATCACTGCAGGGATGGAGAAAACAATTCAAGCCTTTCGCTTCGATATGTCGGGTCCATGGTCGCCGACATCCACAGAAACCTGCTCAAAGGGGGAATATTCCTCTACCCGCAGACCTCGGATTCTCCGAACGGAAAACTAAGGCTTCTCTACGAGTGCAATCCAATGGCTTTCATAGTGGAGCAGGCCGGAGGGGCTGCATCGAGCGGAGCGGAGAGAACCCTCGATATTCAGCCGACGGAACTTCACCAGAGAACCCCGATATATATCGGTTCATACAACATGGTAAGCAAGTTCCTGAATTTCTTGAAAGACACCAAAGAACCCGAGGAGGAGTAAAGAATGAGTGAGAGAATCAGCTTCGGGCTTACCGCCCCCCTTCCGGGCAAACCCGTTACCGAACTCGTGGATTTCGCCGTCCGCTGCGAGGCGGCCGGTTTCGATGCCGCATGGTTTCCCGACCACATACTGTTTATGGCGAAAAAACTGACTCCGGAAGTGTGGTCCATAATCACGGCTGCGGCGGTAAAAACGGACAGAATCCGACTTGGAGCCATCGGGGACCCCCACAGGTCCCATCCCGCCATGTTCGCCCACAGGCTCGCGACCATAGATAACCTCTCGGGAGGAAGGGCGTTCAGCTGTCTTGGGTACGGGGAAAAGATGAATCTTGACTACTACGGCATAAACTGGAACAGGCCCCTTGCGCGCCTGCGGGAATCCGTACCCATCATGAGACGGCTTTGGGCGGGCGAGACGGTGACCTTTGAGGGAGAGTTCTACTCTCTTAGCGAAGCCGAAGTAAGAATAAGTCCCGTTAACGGAGAAGAAGTTCCGGTATACATAGCGGCGACCGGCCCGAAAGCCCTCGGGGTCGCCGGCGCGCTGGGGAACGGCTGGGTAACGAACGCGATGCCCACATGGGTTTTCTCAAGCAAGCTCAGCGAAGTGGAAAAAGCCATGAGCGAGAATCCAACCGCCTCGGAGAACTTTGAGAAGTGCATATACATTTTCGTATCCATCGCCAAGGACAAGGACACTGCCTACGAAACTCTTGACAGAATAAAACACGCGATAATCTGGCCCGACGTCATAGAGGAAGCCGGGTACGATCTCGAAATAGATCCCAAGTACAAAGGGCTCTCCTACACAAGCATAATGCCCAACGACCAGGACATGCTGACCAGATTCAGGCAGATGGGAGAGACGTACTATACACGGGAGATACTGTCTGATTTCGTGATTTACGGAACGGCCGGTGACGCGATAAAAAGGTTCGAAGAATATATAGAAGCCGGGGTTACCCACTTCATAATCAGGGATTTCAGCCCCGATCTTGAGTACTCCTTTGACACGCTCGCAGGAGAAGTGATAAGCCACTTCAAGTAAGCGCCCGACACTCAGGCAATCGTGATCTCCCGCTCCAAGTAGACGTTCTGAATGCTTTTCAGAAGCGCGATGCCTTCGCGCATGGGTTTCTGGAAAGACTTTCTTCCGCTTATAAGTCCCATTCCCCCGGCCCTTTTGTTTATAATGGCGGTTCTCACCGCATCCCCAAGATCGTCTGAGCCTGAGGCACCTCCCGAATTTATAAGCCCCACTCTCCCCATGTAGCAGTTTGCGAGCTGATAGCGGGTAAGGTCTATGGGGTGGTCGGAAGTCAGCTTTGAGTAAACGCGCTCGTGGGTCTTTCCAAAGGAAAGAGCCGTGAAGCCGCCGTTGTTTTCCGGGAGCTTCTGCTTGACTATATCGGCTCCCACGCTCACCGAAAGGTGGTTTGCCTGCCCCGTGAGGTCAGCCGAAACGTGGTAATCCGCCTCGTCCTGCTTAAAAACCGGGTTTCTCAGATAGGCCCAGAGTATCGTTGCGAGACCCAGAGAATGAGCGTGGCTGAAAACTTCGGATATTTCCTGAATCTGGCGGGAGCTTTCCTCGGAACCGAAATATATCGTCGCTCCGACCGCCACGGCCCCCAACTGAAAAGCCTGATCCACGTTTCCGAAAATAATCTGGTCGTAAGTGTTGGGATAGCTCAGCAGCTCATTGTGGTTGATTTTCGCTATGAAGGGAATTTTGTGCGCGTATTTTCTTGAAACCGAACCCAGCACTCCCACGGTCGAGGCCACGGCATTGCAACCTCCCTCCATGGCAAGCTTCACTATGTTCTCAGGATCGAAATAAAGCGGATTAACCGCAAAAGACGCTCCAGCCGAGTGCTCAATCCCCTGGTCCACCGGAAGGATGGATACGTATCCCGTCCCTCCGAGACATCCGTGATTAAGGATGGTCTGCAGGTTTCTTATCACTGCGGGCGAGCGGTCGTTCTGGACGAATACCTCGTCTACGTAACCTGGTCCCGGAAGATAGAGGTTTTTCTTGCTTATAGTAGTGCACTTGTGGCCGAGCAGGTATTCCGAATCCTCTCCCAGCAACGCCTCTATCTTATTGATCCCCTTAAGTTCTTTTATGGCCATGAGTTCTCCCCTGAAAAATTTCAGATTCTACTGAAATAAATACCTGATAGGGCCTTAGCTGTCACTGAGAACCGATATTCCTGGGAGGTCGGACCCTCCGAGGAACTCGAAACAGGCACCGCCCCCGGTCGAAACGTGGGTCGCTTCGGAGAACTTGACCCCGGACTTTTTAAGTGACGCCACGCTGTCTCCCCCTCCGAGAACCGTGGTGGCCCCTCTCCATGTGGCAAGCGCAAACGATCTGGCGATGGCACTTGTGCCGTTTGAAAAATCGTCCACCTCGAAAAATCCCATGGGACCGTTCCAGAAAACCGTGCCTTCCCCCTTTATATGCGAGGTGAATTTCTCCACCGTCTTCGGCCCTATGTCAAAAGCCGTCATGTCGTCGGGAATCTCCGCGCCCGTAACCACTACACGCATTTTTCTGCCGCCGACGGCCTCGGCCATCACGTGATCAACAGGCAGAAGGATCTTTTCCTTATAGGTTTCAAGGGCTTCCCGAGCCCAGTAAAGCATCTCCTTCTCCACGGAACATTTCCCGACGCTAACCCCGCGCGCCGCAAGAAAAGTATAAGCCACCCCGCCGCCCACAAGAACCTTGTCCGCTTTTTTGATTATGTTCTTGAGGGCTCCTATCTTGTCCTTTATCTTCATTCCACCAACGATGACCACGTAGGGTTTTTTTGGTCTTTTTATTAAACGACTAAGAAACTTCATTTCGTTTCCCACCATAAGGCCCGCGAGCTTTTTCTCGAAGTGGGCGGTCATTCCGTAGGTGGAGGCGTGGACTCTGTGCGAGGTGCCGAAAGCTTCGTTCACGTAAATATCGGCCAAAGAGGCGAGTTTCCGCGAGAAATCCGCGTCGTTTTCCGTTTCTTCATCGTGATACCTGAGATTCTCAAGAAGCATCACTTCGCCGTCTTTGAGCTTTTTCGAGGCGTTCTCAACCTTTCTGCCAACAACCGCGCCTGGAAAACGGACTTTGACCCCCAGGAATTCGTTAAGCCTTTCCGCCACCGGAGCCATTGAAAGATGTTCTATTCTGCGCCCTTTGGGTCTTCCCATGTGGGAAGCAAGTACTACCCTGGCTCCGCATCTCGTAAGGTAATCGATTGTCGGGATAGTGCGCCTTATCCTGTAATCTTCGGTTATTTTCCTGCCGTTTACGGGAACGTTGAAATCAACCCTTACGAAAACTCTTTTCCCCTCGTACTGCGAGCAGGGAAGGTCGGTCACAAGAAGTTTTTTCTTCAAAGTCCTCTCCCGACAAGCTCTATGAGATCAACCACTCTGGAAGTGTATCCGTACTCGTTGTCGTACCAGGCAACGACCTTAACCAGATTATCCTCCACCACTGAAGTCAGCATTGAGTCAAAGGAACAGGAATGGGTATCTCCCACAAGATCGGAAGAAACGATTTCGTCCTCGACGTAAGCAAGGTAACCGCTAAGCGTTCCTTCAGCCGCTTCCTTGAACTTGGAATTCACCTCATCTGCGGAAGTTCCTTTTTCCACTTCGCAGGTGAAATCCACAAGCGACACGTTGGGCGTGGGTACCCTTACGGCGACCGCGGAGAGTTTCCCCTTGAGTTCCGGAAACACAAGCTGTATGGCGCTTGCGGCCCCCGTGCTTGTGGGGATTATGGAGAGGGCAGCAGCTCTTGCCCTCCTTTTATCTTTATGCGGGGTGTCAAGTATTCTCTGGTCGTTCGTGTAGGAGTGTATCGTGGTCATCTCTCCACGCCTGATCCAGAAATTTTCGTGGAGAACCTTGACCAGCATCCCGAAGCAGTTGGTGGTGCAGGACGCGTTTGAAATCACGTCGTGGCTCTCGGGCTCGTAGTCATTATCGTTTATGCCCACTACCGTGGTGAAATCCACCTCGCCGCTCGCGGGCGCCGTGATTATCACTTTCTTCACGGTTTCGCCCATATGCGCCGCCGCGGCCTCGCGGGTTCTGAAAATACCGCTTGCTTCCGCCACGATCTGTGCTCCCGTCTCGGTCCACGGAATATTCGCAGGGTCCCTCTCGGAAAACACCCTTATGAATTTCCCGTCAACGGTTATTCCCTCGTCGTCACACTCGACCTCTCCCGGGTAGCGGCCGAACACCGAATCGTACTTGAAAAGATGAGCCAAGGTCTCGATGTCCGTAATATCGTTTATCCCCACAAACTCAAGGCCTTCTCTGCCAAGACCGATTCTGAGTATGTGTCTTCCTATTCTTCCAAACCCGTTTATTCCGACCCTGATGGACATCACAAAACCTCCGAAACTTGACTTTGAACTTGGCAAAAACTATACACTTGCCTGCTGTTAGTCAATAGGGAAATCAATTTGAAAATAAATACCGTTTTTGTAATTGTACCGTGTAATTAGTCATCAATTAATTTGCAGGGAATCTCTTCCGCCCAGCCCCAATATTCTCGGGCGGGTAAAATACCGCAACCGCTTGCCAATATCGTCAAGAGCTAGGTAAAGACAGGGCACAAGGTAAAGTATTATGAAGGTCGAAAAAACAAGCCCGAATCCTAGGGAAGCCGCCATCGGAGCGAGAATGCCCGCCTGGCCCTTGTAGGCGAACATCAGTGAGAAAAGCCCCGAGAAGGTCGTAAGCGTGGTAAGAACGATAGGCCGGAAGCGATACCTCGCGGAAAATATTATTGCCACAGCCTTGCTCGGCATCTTCTTCGCCCTTCGGTTGATAAAATTCATCAGCAACAGACTGTCGTTCACCACTATGCCCAGAAGCGCGACCATTCCTATTATGGCGGGAAGCGTCATGGGTTCTCCGCGCAGCAGAATCGCTACGATCACTCCCGTAACGCAAAAAGGCAGCACGCTCATTATTATAAGGGGCTGAAAACCGGAGCGCAGTATACTTGCGAGAATCAGATAAATGAGAAGTACGGCTATGAGAGACGCCTTTTTTATGTCGCTTATAGCCTGAGTGTACTGCTCCTCCTCCCCCGCGAACCGAAACGAGTAGCCCGGGTAGTTCTCTAAAAGACTGCCGAGGTGACGTGAAAGATTCGCGTTTACCTCCCTTGAAGTGGTCGTTTTACTATCTACCTCGGCCGTTACGGTTACAGTTCTTTGAAGTTTCTCCCTTCTTATCTCAAGCGGTGTCTTGGAATCCGTTATTTCCGCAATGGTGCCGATAGGAACCCGACTTCCGAGAGGAGTAGGAATCTGGTGCGATTTTACCGAGAAAACGCCGGACTCTCCCCTTCCGTATCGCAGATTTATCTCGGCCTCTTCTTCCCCCACTCTGGTCTTCGCAACCGTGAGACCGTCTCCGAGAGCCTTGATTTCCCGCGCCACACTCCACTTGTCAATACCGAACACCCCGGCTTTTCTCTCGTCTATTTCAATTCTCGCCTCGGGCTTTCCGTAAACAAGATTACTGGTTGCGGCGCTCACCCCCGGCTGACTGCTCAGAAACTCCCGGGTCCGGGAAGCTATTTCCATCAGCACCGGTATTTCATCCCCGCTTATCTTGACGTCCACAGGCTTCCCGGTAGGAGGACCAATCGTCATGAGGAAATCAACTTGCTTGGCTCCCGTAACCGTTCCCCTTGCTCTGCTCTCCGCAATCTCAGAGAGTTCAAGCGCGTTTTCTTTTCTGGCAGAGTAATCCTCGTATTCAATCAGAACCGTGGCCACGTGGTCTCCCATGGAAAACATGTTGTCAGGGTCCGACATATCGAGTCCAACCATAGACAACGTGTTCTTAAGAACATGAGTGGGAACGCTGTCGCGCACGGCCTCTTCCACCTGGGCTACGGAAGCGGTTGTATGCTCCAGGCTGGATGAGGGAGGATTCTCAACCCTTACCATTATCTCCTCTATATCATGAAGGTAGAACATCACGTTGGGAATCCGGACAAATATAAAGACCGAAACGGCAAAGATAACCGTGAAACATCCTATTACCGCATAACGGTTTCTAAGCGCAAACAGAAGTCCCCGCAGATAAAGGCCTCTTACGCGCAGAAGCGGCGCGTTTCCGCGAGGAGACCTCGTTGTGCCGTTTGCCGGAAGCCAGTCGGCGCAGTGAGACGGCATGATCACCAGGGCTTCGAAAAGGGAGAAGGAAAGGGCGAAGATCGCCACTTTGGGGATTACGGAAAGGAACTGTCCTATAAGCCCTGTGGCGAGAAGAAGAGGGGTAAACGCGGCGATATTGGTCAGCACCGTAGCGACCACGGGCCATGCGACCTCTCTTGTTCCCACTACCGCTGCCCTCATGGGTTCCATTCCCCTTGATATATACCTCTGGACGTTCTCGACGACGATTATGGCGTCATCCACCACCATTCCCAGCATCATTATAAGACCGAACATGGAAAGGACATTCAGCGTCGTGCCGGTCATCTTCATTAATATCGCGGCCCCCAGGAAGGAAACAGGAATCCCCAGGGCAGCTATGAAGGCCGCCTTGCGATCAAGAAAAAGAGTGAGAAGGATTATTACCAGAACAAACCCCAGACCCCCGCTCTTAAGCATGGTCCGAAGGCGGCTTTCCACCCAGTGTGACCTGTCAAACGCTAGGGTTACCTCCATATCTTCTGGAAGCTTGTTTTTGTATTTTTCTGTAAGCTGCTCTACGCGGTTGACGGCATCGAGGATATCAATGTTTTTCTGTTTCTCCACCCAGAAAGTAATAGCGGGACGACCGTTTATCCTTGATCTCAGGTTCTCTCGCTGTTCTCCGAGAGCAACCGTCGCCACATCACGAAGCAGAACATGTTTACCCTCAATGCTCCTGGCAACCGGAATGTCGAGAAGATCTTCCACAGATCTTATCTTTCCCTCGGTTCTGAGCAGAAAATCAGCACTGTTCCGAGTAAAATTCGCCCCGGGAATGTCCAGATTTTTTGCGTTGATGGCATCTGAAATTTCCTCAATCCCCACTTCAAACTGCACCATCTTCGGATAATCCAGATACACCCATATCGCCGGATCAGGCAGTCCGACGGAAGTCACGCTGTCAATACCGTCTAAAAGCGCAATTTCATCCCGCAGTCTTCTGGCGCTGCTATAGAGAATACCTCTTGGCATATCCCCTGAGACCGAAACGCCTACCAGCGGATAACTCGACTCTTCTTCTTTTGTTACGGGTTCCTCGGCGTCCTCGGGAAGATCATCTGCTATCAGGTTGATTCTGGAATCAATATCCCAGGCAACCCTTCTGGTGTCTTCACCCGGGTAAACCTCAGCAGTAATCCGCGAGAAGCCTTCGGAAGAAACGGATTTTACGATCTTGACGCCGGAGATGTTCTTTATCTGCTGCTCAATTGGAACGCTAACGAGATTCTCAACATCTTCGGCGGAAGAACCCGGAAAAGATGTGGTTACCGTCACCATTTCGAGTTTTACGGAGGGAAACAGTTCAAGAGGAAGAGAGAATGCAAGCAGAAGCCCTATAAATATTATGGCTCCCATCAACAGATTGACGAAAAAGGAATTCCTTACTGAAAAATCGGCGATGTGCATAGAGAATCAGTCGATAATGCTTAGTGTACGCTCAATTAAGACCCCGAATGCGGGGGAAACTGATCAAGCGGTATATCTTTTCGGTATCGGCAGGTTTTCCTCCTGCGGATTTGAAACCGTATCTTGCCTTGTTAAACGAAGTTCCCACCCGGTCTGCGGTCGACCGCAGCCTCAAAACGCCTTTGGTAATTGTACCGGATAATAAAACGCCGACTAATTCCCCGAGAAACCCTCGGAAATTCCGGGATGGATACCGAAAATTCAAGGTTGCCCATGCAATCCCCAAGACAAATGTCCGAATTGTCGGGAGCGGATTGAGTTTTTCCGATTCCCGTAGTATCGTTTCACCGTGATGGAAAAGCTTAACGTATGCATTCTGGGAGCAAGCGGCTACACGGGAGCGGAACTCATAAGGCTCCTTAGCGGACATCCCCGGGCTAGTGTTTCGCATCTAACCGCGTCAAGGAACGCGGGTCGTGCGCTGGCCGAGGTCTTTCCGCACCTTGGAGAAATAGCCGATCTCGAACTCAGCAGTTCGGATCCTTCGCTCATCCCGGACGATACCGACGTGGTATTCGCCGCGCTTCCTCACGGAGCGTCGGCAGAGCTCATAGAGGAAATCTACGAAAGGGACGTAAGGATAATTGATCTCGGGGCGGATTTCCGCCTCAAGGAAGGCACCTACAGGGACTGGTACGGGGATCATCCGTGCACCCATCTTCTCGAAAACGCCGTCTACGGAATCCCTGAACTCCATGCGGAACAAATATCGGAAACAAAACTGGTGGCAAACCCGGGATGCTATCCCACCTCTTCAATCCTTCCGCTCGCGCCGCTTCTTGAAAACGGCATGGTGGAGACAGAAGGAATCATTATCGACTCGAAATCCGGGGCTTCGGGAGCCGGGAGGAACCCCTCACTCGACCTCCATTTCTGCGAGGTCTCCGAGGGAATGAAAGCCTACAAAGTAGGTGAACACCGTCATACCCCTGAAATAGAGCAAGGACTCTCGGATTTTCTAGGCAACAAAGTGGAAGTCGCTTTCACCCCGCATCTTATACCGATAAACAGGGGGATCCTCTCAACAATATACGTAAGCCTCTCGGGCACCCAGAAGACCCGGGACCTGCTGGAAGCTCTCGGGCAATTCTACGAGAACTCCCCCTTCGTGAGGATTCTTCCCGAGGGGACTTTTCCGAACACTTCCTGCGTCAGGGGTTCAAACTTCTGCGACATAGGCGTAAGGGCAGACCCGGAGAAAAAAACCGCGGTAATTGTCTGCGCCATAGATAATCTGGTAAAGGGAGCCTCCGGTCAGGCAATACAGAACATGAACATCATGCTCGATCTCCCCGAGAGCCTGGGACTTGACTCCGTCCCGCTTTACCCCTAATTCAGACGACACTTACATATCGCCCGCCGATACACAGAACCCTTCAAGCGGTTCCCGTACATCCCGTCAGAAATCCTGAAGCGTCCTTATTCTCTCCACTATGGCGGGAAGAAGCTCGATCACTCTGTCAATTTCCTCCGAACGGGTAAAACGACCGAAGCTGAACCTGACCGAGCAAAGCGCTTCTTGTTCTTCGAGTCCCATGGCGATCAACACATGGGAAGGATCAACATTCCCCTCGGAACAGGCGGAACCAGTTGAAACCGCTACGCCTTCAGTGTCGAGATTCATAACCACAGAGTCACCCGGAGTGCCGGGAAAACCAACGTTAAGGGTATTGGAGACTCTCGCGTCGGGATGTCCGTTCAGGTAAACATCCTCTACCCTCCGGAAAAGCTCTCCGAAAAGACGGTCGCGCAGCTCCCCCAGTCTTTCGTTTTCCGTTTCAAGCTCCCCACGGAGAAGCTCGCACGCGCGACCGAACCCGCAGACGGCCGCCACGTTCTCCGTTCCCGATCTTTTTCCCCTCTCCTGTCCCCCGCCGTGCACGAAAGGCTCAAGGCCGATTCCTTTTCTTACGTAAAGAGCCCCCGCCCCCTTGGGGCCGCAAATCTTGTGCGAGGAAAAAGACGCCATGTCCACCGGCAGATCAGCAAGATCGATTTCCATTTTCCCCAGAGCCTGGACTGCGTCGGCATGGAAAATCACCCCTCTCTCACGGGCAATTTCTCCTATATCGCGAATCGGGCTTATAACCCCGGTCTCGTTATTCACGTACATACAGGAAACAAGAATCGTGCGCTCGGTAATCGCATCCCGGAACTGCTCGGGGGAAACCAGTCCGAAGGAATCCACCGGAAGGTAAGTGACCTCGAAACCACTGCGCTCAAGAAACCTGAACGTCTCAAGACACGATGCGTGCTCGACCGCGGTCGTAACCAGGTGGTTCCCCCTGTCAGAGAGGGCGTAGGCCAGACCTTTTATGGCGAAATTGTTGCTTTCGCTGCCCCCAGAAGTAAAAACTATTTCTCCCGGCCTTGCTCCGAGATAATCCGATACTCTTTCCCGGGCGCAGTCAACCGCCGCACGCGCGACGCTTCCAGGAGAATGAATGCTGGAAGGGTTCCCGTAGTCCTCGGCGAAATAGGAAGTCATTTCTTCCAGAACGCGCGGGTCAAGGGGGGTGGTCGCGTTATAGTCGAGATATATGGAGCTTATGGAGTCAGGCGGCATCTTCTCACCGTCAGTCAAACAGCATATCTGATACCGGATAATAACCGATCGACCGCGTAAATCACGGCGACGCACGGCCGCAAGCAGGCTTTAGAGCAGGTCGGGCTTGTCCGTAATTACCCCATCAAGGCCCATCCCGGCCAGTTTCTCACCTCGCTTCGGGTCATTAACTGTCCAGCAGCACACAAAAAGACCGTTTTCCCGTGCTTCCGAAACAAGCCGACGCGTCATGAAACGGTGATTCGTAGCAACTACCCGGCAACCCAGCGAAAGAGCCTTCTTCACGCACCCAAAGCCGAAAACCGTAATAAGTCCCGTGGGGATGGCGGAATCAAGCGCCCTTACCGAGCGAATACAGTCTCCGCGGAAAGAAACCACCGCGACTTCCTTGGTGAGACCATGTTTTTTTATAAGCGAAACCGTTTCCTCTTCGGTGCCCCTCTCCTTAAGCTCGACTACGAGTCCGCAACGCCCCCCGAAATTCTCGAACACCTCCTCAAGAGTCGGAATCCGTTCCCCGCGACCAGCGTCAAGAGACCTGAGTTCAGAAAGCGTCTTTCCCGAAACGGCTCCCTTACCGTCCGTGGTCCTGTCAACTTTACTGTCGTGAATGACGACCAAGCGGCCGTCACGACTTTTTCTCACGTCGAATTCTATCGCGCTCGATCCCATATCCAGAGCTTTACGGAAAGATCGAAGCGTATTTTCCGGTTCGTAGTGACTCGCGCCCCGGTGAGAGATGAGAAGAAAGTCTTTTTCGAAAAAACCTTTCATGGAATTCGCAGAAATCACCTGAAAAGGTCATGGGCAGGATCTCTGATCAGTTCACCCGAATCCCCTTCCCCACGGATGTAGTCAACCCCGCGTGCTATCACCACTGGCAGCGCCGCGGTCTTCTCCATCAGCAATCCCGCAGCACACGCCACCTGGTCGGCGGTCGCCATCTCGGTTGCCGTAAGCAGAAAACCCTTGGTATCGGCCTCTCCTCTGCGATCAGAAAGTGGCCTCATGCCGCTACAGCCAATGGCGATGTCGGTAAGCCCTTCCCGCCAGGGGCGTCCCACAGTGTCGCTTATTATAACGGCTACGTATTTCCCGGTTTCCTGTTCTATATGTCTTCTTACAACCCCGGCGGAACGATCGGAATCAAGCGGAAGAAGCGTGACATCCTCGCCCCCGGAAACGTTTGAAGCATCAACGCCGGCGTTTGCCAGCACGAGCCCTCCGGTCGTCTCAACTATAAGCCTTCCCTTCCCGCTTTCTCTCTCGTCCATTCTCACGATTCTCCTGGTTTCCCCCAGAATCACTTCCACCAGTCTTGGATCCTTTGAAACTTCCCGAGAAACGGTGACCGCGAAACCCGAAGGTTCTATCTGGGAGAGATTAACGACCCTGCCTTCGGCCTTTGAAACCACCTTCTGGGCAATTACAACTATATCCCCGTCGAGAAATGAAAATTCCTCGCGGGCGGCGGCGCGCAGAATCATCTCTCCGAGGCTGTCCCCCTTCTTCACTTCCGGAATTCCCCTCAGGGGAACAAATTTTATTTCTCCCGTCTTGTCCATGCGGAAATCCTCCCAGCGCGGCGGCGGTATGTACCGACTAAGCTACTTAGTATATACTACCGACATTAAGGGGGAGAGAAATGGAGAGATTCTTCATGGAAAGAGAGACCGACCTCGAGCTAGAGAAGCAGTTCGAGGTATCAGATGTGGCGAAGGAATCAGGCCTCATGATCCGCATATTTGTAACCTCTCTGCTTAAAAAGGAACTGATGGAGCCCGATTCCGAGGCCTCGGCCCGCGGAGAGGATGAAAGCACCAGGCTAAAAGAGATACTTTCCCCGCTTGTGTCGTCCATAAGGGCGACCAGAAAAGCGAAGAGAACCAACATTATCAATTTCTCCGCTTCGGTTACCAAAGACGGAAAGGGCCGGGAATTTCAGGTTATTTCCTATCTGGGACCGGTAACAAAAGACTCCGAGGAACCCTGCATAACCCTTCTTCTGCCCGAAGACCTGCCGGAAGAAACACCTTAGCCGCAAAATCGTGTATTATTAGCTTTACAATGGGGTGTACAGAGGACATTTCCGGCGAAATCTACTTTGACAACAACGCAACTACAAGACCACTTCCCGAAGTAACAGAGGCCATGCACGAAGCTATGGGCGAGGGGTTCGGCAACCCTTCAAGCGCCCATTCGGCGGGAGAGCGAGCGAGGCGCCGCATGGATCTTGCCCGCAAACGCACATCCGATCTTGTGGGATGCTCCCCCGAAGATCTCATATTCACAAGTTCCGGCACGGAATCAAACAACATGGTTTTCTATTCCTGCACAAGGAAAAAAAACAGGCCGCGCATCGTCACAACCCAAGTAGAGCACTCCTCGATAATGAAGATGTGCAACTTCCTCGAACTAAACGACGTCCACATCGAAATGCTCGAGGTGGACGAACAGGGAGTTCTTGACATCCAAAGACTCGAAGACGCGCTTTCCGAGAAAACCGATCTTGTCTCCGTGCAGTGGGTTAACAACGAGACCGGAGTTATACAGGATATGGCGAGCATTTCTGAACTCTGCAGGAAAAACAGCGTGCTTCTCCACACCGACGCCGCCCAAGCTGTAGGGAAACTCAAGGTAGACCTTGCGAAACTTCACGTGGATTTTCTCTCTTTCACGGCTCACAAAATCAGCGGTCCCCAAGGTGCCGCGGTTCTCTATGCTAAAGACAGGCTACTTGTGAATCCCTTCCTCTTTGGAGGATTTCAGGAAGAAGGGTTTCGCCCCGGGACCGAGAATCTTCCGGGCATAGCCGGCCTGGGAACCGCCTGTGAGATAAGACACACAAGCTTTGAGCAGGCCATAGGGAAGATGAGGGGCCTTCGCGACCAGTTCGAGAAAACAATAATCGAATCCATCCCGGACACTTCGATTAACGGTGGCGGCGGGGAAAGAGTATGCAATACCACCAATATCCATTTCGGCGGAACCGACGGAAGAAAACTGGTCTCCCTTCTTGACGAAGCGGGAATAAGGTGCTCGCAGAGTTCTGCGTGTACGAATTTCGACGTTACGCCATCTTATGTTCTGACCGCCATGGGACTGGATGAGCAGCACGCGTATTCGAGCATAAGATTCAGTTTCTGCCCGGAAAACAGTTTCGAAGAGACACAAAAGGCGACGGAGATTATCCGGGAGAAATGCGAATTTCTCAGGAACCATCCCTGCTGAACCCGCACACCCTGGGGAGAGTAAAACCTCCCGACCAAAAACGGGCACGGCGACATTAATTGAAGATCAGTCGACAACCCTTACCGGATGACCAGGAAGCAGGCCGAAGTTCCCCTCGGTTATAATTCTGGAATCTTCGGGAAGCGAGGCAAAAGATATGTAGGCCGAGCTGTCGTCGATCCAAGTGGGCATCACCTTAACCTTCAGAACTTCTCCGTTTTTTTCAACCAGCACGAAAGAGAAAGCTTCCCTGCTGTCGGACAAGACAGCCGTCTTGGGAATTCTGACTACATTATCAAGCTTCTGCACCGGTATTCTTACGGAAACCATTTCCCCGGGCCACCATTTTATCGAGGGGTCGGATATGGCAATCTCGATATCGTAGGTGCCCGAGAAATCATCAGAGCCCGGACTCACGCCGTCAACTTCGCCCGTGACAGTTTCCACAGTGCCGTCTCTTGCAAGGGATACCTCAAGGGCATCTCCCCGTTTGACGCTTCTGGCAACAGACACGTCCACACCGGCTATTACTTTCCTGCCGCTTAGGTTAACGACCTTCGCTACCACGTCCCCGCTTCTTGTTTCCTGCCCTATGTCTGGAACGATTTCAACGATCTGACCCTGGATAGGGGAACGGATTTTGAGGTTTTCGTAATTCCACTTGGCTCTGTTGTAAGAAGCTTCAAGCGCCTTTACACCGGCCGAAGCGGTTTCAAGCAGGTTTCGCGACGCTTCGGTCTCATCCTCAGACACTATTCCCTTCTCGAAAAGAGCCGTGTTCCTTTGGTATACTCTGTCAGCCTCGGCAAACTTTCCCCTGGCGGATTCAAGGTTGTACTTTGCTTCGTCAAGCCGGGTTTCCACACGGTAATCGTAAAGCTCGAGGATTATTCCGTCTTTTTCAATTTCCTGGCCCCGGCCGGAATCTACCCGCTTTACCCATCCCGAAACGGTCGCGCGGACCAAGACGGTCTGCTTGCCACGGACTCTTCCGAGAACTTCGGTGTAGATCGAACCCGAAGACGGAACAGGCGTTATTACCTTTACGGGCCTGTACGCGTTCTCCTCAGAGTGGTGTTGCGCATCCGATTCCCTTTCGTGAAGAAATCTGGCATACAGGAAAACGAGCACAAAAAGAAACCCGAATAATATTAAGAATAGAACCAACCAGTTGCTTTTTCTTTTTTCCCTGAACCAAGATCTCATCTAGCCTTCCACTCCAAAAATCCAAATGAAATGAGGTAGCTATACAGTATCAAGAACGCCTACGTTTCGCAACAACCGATAATAATGATTGACTTTTAGCCCAAATACTCAGATAATTTATTAAGGAAATCTTAAGGAGGATGTTAATGAACGGAAAACCATTAACAAAATCCCAGCTTTCAAGCAGCCTAGCAGAGAAGGCGGGAATAACAAAGGCAACAGCCAGAACCGTGATAGACGCTATAGCGTCAATTGCATGTGAGGAAGTAAAAGCAAAAGGAGAATTCACCATTCCCGGAGTCGGCAAACTGGTTATCAGTAATCGTAGTGCCAGAATGGGAAGAAATCCCGCCACCGGTGAAGTAATCAGCATACCAGCCAGAAAAGTCCTGAAATTCAGGGTTGCAAAAGCCTGTAAGGACTCTGTACTGGGTTAAGAACCCCTGGTTTTTCTTAACTGATACCGCCTTTCAGCGACCAGTTAAGAATCTCTACGGGATGTATAACTTTGGTTCGGGAATCTGAGCCGAGTAATCCCCTGCGGATTTGTATCATGCACCCGGGATTCCCGACGGCCAGATAATCGGCGCCGGTTTTCTCTATCTCGCGTATTTTCCCCGAGAGAAGTCTGGAGGACATCTCCGGCTGCACGATATTATATATCCCGGCACTCCCGCAGCAGTGATCGGATCGCAACATTTCGGTAAACCTAAGCCCCGGAACACTTGCCAGAAGTTCCCTTGGAGCAGATCGTATCCCCTGGCCATGGACAATATGGCACGCGTCCTGGTAAGTAACCTTTATATCAAGAGGATGCAGTCGCGCGCCGATTCCCGTATCCGAAAGAAATTCCATGAGGTCCACCGTTTTTGCTGAAAGCCGCGCCGCGGCATCGAAGTAAACCGGATCCTCGCGCAGAAGCTCGACGTACTCCTTCATGGTCGAACCGCATCCGGCGGAATTAACAACTATGGCGTCTACGTCAACGGCATCGAAAAGATCCACGAGTTTTCTCGCGAATCCCCTTCCTTCCTCAAGCCTTCCGGAGTGAACGGAGAGAGCCCCGCAGCATCCTTGATTCTGCGGAACAAAAACTTCGCACCCGCTTGCGCAAAGCACTTCTACCGTGGCCCTGTTTATCTCCGGAAAAAAGACCCCCTGAACGCAGCCACTCAGAAGAGCGACTCTCTTTTTTCTCTCTCCAACAGCCGGATAAGAAGCCGCAAGGGTTTCCCCGAAAGCGGAGCTTATTTCAGGGAGCATGTGGAACATGGAAGAACCCGAGAGACTTATCCTATTCAGAAGAGCCGACGGGAAAACTCTCTTTAGGCCAAGCGCTTTCACCAGATAGACAAACGGCAGAAGAAACCTCAGTCTTCGGGGATATGGAAAAACGCTGAAGATAAAGGCCCTCAGCATCTTTTCCCCAAATCCCCTCTTGAATCTCCTTTCAATCTGCCCCCTGGACATCTCTATGAGACTCCCGTACTTGACTCCCGATGGGCACGCGGTTTCACAGGCGAGACATCCAAGGCACAGGTCAAGGTGTTTTACAAGCGAGGTCCCCATAGGGATTCTTCCTTCCTCCGCGGCCTTTATCAGATGTATTCTCCCTCTAGGAGAATCAAGTTCGTTCCCGGTTTCCAGGTAGGTGGGACAGGATGAAAGACAGAAGCCGCAGTGAACGCAGTCCTGTATTATCTTCCCGCTCGGCCGGTCCGTATCGTCAAAAGCACTCTCAAGCGACATTGCGTCCCTCCACCTTCGAGGAAATCGAGAGGTCAAAAGTTTCGCCGTCCGCCCGGTGAAACGCTTCTTTTAACTCCGCCTCTTCGCCGAACGATTTTTTCTCAAGCTTTCTGCCGGATATATCAAAGCGAAGAGAGTCCTGCGAAAAAGGATTTGGAGAGACCGTATAGTTAAGTCCGTCCTCTGAGGACAGGTTTATCTCCGTTGTATCTCCAAGGTAGTTAACCGGAACGTCCCGAATCGTGACTGATCTTGTTCCGTGGCAAAGAGCGAGCGATATTATGTCGCCCACCTGAAGAAATCTGAGATTAGTCCGGATATCAGCGGGAAGATATCCGTTCAGGCTCCCCTCTCCAACCCTGATCCCAAGGTCCCGGCGCAGGAACCCCCTGATCTTGTTTCTAAGCGAAACGGCCGCTTTATCGCCCGGATTCCTCGATATGTTCCTCTCGTTAAATTCGGAGAAGTGAAGCGCTATAAGAGCGCAGGCGTATGGATGCTCGCCCAGATGTCTCTCAAAACACTCAGACCAGATCTCAAACTGGCTCTCGGTACGCATCTCCATGAAGTTTCTCGGATAGCCGTTTTCCGGGTTGAAATCAGCCGCAGAATCCACCTTCTCCCATCCGCAGTCATGTTCCCTTATGGCCAGCATCACCTTATCTCTGGGGGTGATGGTCTCAAAATCCTCATTACCCCAGAAATTCATTATTCTCGAAGAAAGAAAAGCGTGGTCCGGCTGCGCTATGAGCACCCATCCCTCGTCGGATTCTCTTCTTATCATAATCTATATCCTCAGTTCGCGTCGAATATCTTTTCGCCGGGCAGTATGCCCCCGGGATCAAAACGCTGCTTGATGTTTTTCATAAGAAAGAGAGATTCTCCAAAATCTCCCCACGCCTTTATCCTCTCCCTGAGTCCGCTGGGAATTCCCGAGAACATGATACGGCCCCCGAACGAATCAGAAAAATTTTCAAGAAGACGCGCCGCTTCGACCGCCCCTTCATCCTCGCCGCTTACAGAAACAAGCGCGACTCCTCTGGCGGGCCTTGAAAGACAACGCACCGTGACTCCCGAGATTGCCGGAACGCTCTCAATATCGGAGAGAACCTCTATCGAACCCGTTACGGGGAGAGTAAGCTTGGAAGAAAACCCTCCCTCCAGGGAAAACGGGAACTCCCTTACCGAATCCCATAACTCCCGCGAACGCTCATCGTCCATCTCCACGAAAGCGGCGGTCTGGCCCGAAGTCGCTTCCCTCACCTGTTTTATCTGATCCATTACGGCCTCTTCGAAGCTGTCGAACCTAAGCAGGATGCTCCTTTTCGCCTCCTGCGAAGCCCCGAGCTCCGAGGAGAGCTTTTCATCCAGTATTTCAAAGCACGTGGGAACAACATCAGCGGCAAGAATCGTCCGCGCGGCCCGGGAACAGGAAACATGGTCATCGAAGCTCAGGACAACGGTCCTGGAGAAGGGCTGTCTTGGGTAGAGCCTGAAAGTTGCTTCCGCCAAAACGCACAGGGTTCCGAGCGAACCCACCATAAGTTTGGGGATATCGTAACCCGCCACGTTTTTAACCACCTTTCCTCCCAAGTTTATCACCTCGCCGTCGGCCCTCACAGCCTTGACTCCCAGAATAAGTTCCCTGCAAGTACCGTATCTGGTGCTCATGGGGCCGCAAAGATTCGATGACACAAGTCCCCCCACGGTCGCCCCGGAGGCAAGACGGGGCGGGTCCACCGGAAAAAGCTGATTCTCACACCCGACCGCCTCCTGAAACTCCCTGACCTCCATACCACACTGGACCGTGGAAACCATGTCGGAAGGCTCGTGAAACAGCACCCTGCAAAGACGCTTGAGCGAGAGCGCCGCACCAACCGTCCCGACCGGGTTGCCGAGAAAAAGCTTGGTCCCTCCCGCAAAAGGAAAAACCCGGATGCCGTTTCGCGAGGCGAATCTGAGGACCCGGGATACCTCCTCGACGGTTTCAGGATAAAGAACTATTTCGGGAGAGAAACCGAATTCCGGGACACCAGGGTCTACATCCCCGGAACCCGGAACATGGAAACTTGAAACCATCTTGGAGAGTTCTGCTACGTAGGACATTTTCTTCAAACGGCCGGACCATGTACTGAGAACAAGGCCCCGGCGCTGCTAGAAAAGCTCCCCCATTTCCTTTGACGGAGGAGCTTCGGAACCGTGCTTCCGCATCCCGGGCTCAACGCACGTTCTCGGCGTCGGAAACACTTTGCCGGGGTTGCAGAGCCCTTCCTCATCAAAAGTGCACCGCACCAGATTCATCGTGTCTATTTCCTGTTCACTGAACATAAGCGGAAGAAATCTCTTCTTGTCAAACCCGACGCCGTGCTCTCCCGTAATGCTCCCGCCGACATCAACGCATACCCTGAGAATTTCCCCGGAAAGTTCCTCAGCTTTCTCAGATTCCCCTTCAATTTCGGGATCATAAAGCACCAACGGATGAAGATTTCCGTCTCCAGCGTGAAAGACGTTCGCCACCCGAAGACCGTACCGACTGCCAAGCTCTCCTATCTCTCCGAGAACCCTGGCGAGACTGCTCCTGGGTATTACCCCGTCCTGGACATAGTATCCGGGACTTATTTTCCCCATGGCGGCAAACGCGCTTTTACGTCCCTTCCAGAAAAGCTGCCTTTCGTTTTCATCCGCCGCCAGTTTTATTTCAATCGCGTTGTTCTCCCGAAGTATCCGGTTTACGGCCGGAACCTGCGCATTAACTTCCGCCCCCGGCCCGTCAAGCTCCACTAGAAGAATCGCTCCGGCATCCCTCGGGTATCCGGCGCCCACGGTGGATTCAACAGCGTTTATGCTAAGATTGTCCATGATCTCCATCCCCGCGGGAATTACCCCGGAAGAAATAATCGCGGAGACCGATGCCCCGGCATCTTCAATCCTCTCAAACGAGGCAAAGAGGGTTTTAACGAGCTGAGGCTTCTTTATTATCCTCAAAAAGACCTTGGTAACGATGCCCAACAGCCCCTCGCTTCCGACCACGAGCGAGAGAAGATCGTATCCTAAACTCTCCGGGGTAGGACCCCCGAGCGTAACCACTGCACCGTCAGGTAAAACCATCTCCACTCCAAGCACGTGATTGGTCGTTACTCCGTACTTAAGACAATGGACTCCCCCCGAGTTCTCCGCAACGTTGCCTCCTATAGTGCACACGATTTGGCTTGAAGGATCGGGGGCGTAGTAAAATCCCTCGGCGCTTACCGCATCGGTCACGGAGATATTTACCACCCCGGGTTCGACCACAACTACGCGGTTCGGGATATCCACGTCGAGAATTCTGTTCATTCTTGAAAGCGATATAACTATCCCTTCCCGGCTCGGAAGAGCACCCCCGGACAGCCCAGTTCCCGCTCCTCTTGGAACGAAAGGAATTTTTTCGCGACTACAGAGCCCTACGACCCGGGAAACTTCCTCTGCACTTGAAGGCAGAACGACGAAAACAGGCTTAACCCTGTATCCCGTAAGCCCGTCGCTTTCATAGGCGATCAGTTCATCTTCGGCGGAGATAACCGCCTCGGCACCCAGTATTGCTGCGAGTTCCGAAGCGATACGGGACTTCCATCTTCCGTCTCTTTTTGCGGCTTGCAAACCCATTGTTAAACTTATAGTATATCGCAACCCGGCAACCACGAAAAATTGACTGAGATCATAAAAGAAAACGACCCGCTCGTACTCGATAGAGTATCCGCCTGCCTTACGGGCGGAGGAGTGATCATATACCCGACCGAGACTCTCTACGGAATTGGCTGTCTTGCGTTTAACCAAGAGGCCTGCAGGAGAATAGTGAGGATAAAAAGGAGGTCCGGGCAAAAGGGTCTCATAGTCCTGATAAGGGATGAGGAGATGCTTGACCGCCACTTCCACGTTCCCTCGGAGCTGCTAGAAAGATATTCCAGAAGCCAGAAGCCTCTCACGCTTATACTGCATCCGAAATCCGCATTTCCCGAAGAGGTTTCCGGGGGAAGAGATTCCGTCGCGGCAAGAATCTCCCCTTCCCCCTTCGTAAAAGAGATCCTCAGCCGCGTGGGGGAACCGATAACCTCAACGAGCGCTAACATAAGCGGCAGAGAAAATTCCAACCGGTTCGCCGATATCCGCAGGGACTTTCCGAGCGGAATTGATGTTATCGTGGATTCTGGTACCCTTCCACCTTCAATGGGTTCCGCGATAGTGAATCTAACGACCACGCCGCCCCAGATTATCAGAGAAGGCGATCTTTCCGCAACCGAGATAGAGAAGATTCTCCATGGCTGAGATAGAACCTTTCAGAGGCATAAGATATAACGAAGAGGCGGTCGGGGATTTCTCAAAAGTCATCGCCCCCCCCTACGATGTCATAAGTCCGCGGCAACGCGAGGAACTCTACGCCAAAAGTCCTTTCAACGCCGTGAGGATTGAACTGCCCGAAGGAGAAGGCAAGGAGCGCTACGAAAACGCAAAGGAGATTTATTCGAAGTGGCTTCGGGACAGGGTGCTCATAAGGGACGATGAGCCGTCAATTTATCCTTATTATCAGGATTTTGAGTTTGAGGGAGAACGCTTCACAAGAAAAGGGTTCATAGCGAACGTAAAGGTTGAAGATTTCGACAAAAGAATTGTCCTGCCGCATGAACAGACTTTCAGAAAACACAAAGAAGACCGCCTGGCGCTCACAATCGCGTGCAACTCGAACCTGAGCCAGATTTTCTGCGTCTACCCCGATGCTTCAGGAAAAATCGAGGAAGACATAGACGAGAGCATAGGGAAACCGCTTGTGGACGTTACTTTTGAAGAAGGAATAAGAAATACTCTTTGGAAAATATCCGATCCAAGAATCATACGGCGGGTAAAAAACCTGCTCGAAGACAAGTCCATTTTGATCGCGGACGGCCATCACCGCTACGAAACCTCTATAAACTTCAGAAATCTCAGGAGGAAAGAAACGGGGGGAAATTCAGGACCGATGCCCTGGGACTACGTAATGACTTACCTCTCGAGAGGAGAAGGCCAAGGGCTTATAATCAACCCCACGCACAGAATTGCAAGAAGTGCCGGGGTGAACCTGATCGATAATCTTCGGGAAGATTTTGAAGTCGAGAGAGTAGCGCTTGAGCACTCGCTTGATCTTGGGGCAGACCAGATATCCGTTGTAACCAAAGATCCCGAGAGAACCTTCAGACTTACCCCCAGGGCAACGCGCGAAAAGGAATATGAGAACCTAGCCGTGATAATTCTTCACAGTCAGGTATTCGGAAAACTCATAGAAGAAGACAAGGCCGGCGTGCGGTACTCCAAGTTCCCGGAGGAAGTATTCGAGAACGTGCACAACGGAGAATTCGAGGCCGGATTCCTTCTTCCCAAGCTGAAATCAGAAGACATATTCGAAGTTGTTCTCGACGGAACCAAGATGCCTCACAAGACCACCTACTTCTACCCGAAAATCCTCTCCGGGCTCGTATTCAGCCCTCTCTGGCGTTAAAAGGCACAAAAAAAAGAGGAGGAATAACCGTTACCGGTTTCCCTCCTCTTTCACTTATCACAAGCTTCGTGTCTACTGACACAAGCTCTTCTC
>VXNX01000002.1:12056-43142 GCA_009840385.1 Candidatus Dadabacteria bacterium | reverse complement strand
TAATGTAGACGTGTGGGTCTGACCATTTTTAGTAACCTCCTCGCAGAACATATTATCCCTTCTATGAGGTTATGTCAAACATTATTGCGTAAGTCCTATATAGCAAAGCCTTTCTTCACCCAGCAGCAATTTCCCAATAGCATAGAATATCAGCAACGGTTTATGGGGGGCACGTTCTCCGTGGCGTTCCCAGACAATAAACACCTGAAACCGTCTGAGAATCTCTTTCCGTGTCATTTCCATGCTCCTGCTGTTTAAGGTGTATATCCCCTCTTGGCTTGATACGTTTGTTGAGAAAAAGAAACACACAAAACTAACCTATAGGATCTGGCAAAAAAAATGAATCATCACAGATTATTTTTCATTCATTGCTTTCTTGACGATATCGAGCAGTGCTTTTTTGCGGGCCTCATAGAAACTCCAAAAATCATCAGCACGTAGAGTATCAGCGCAGATGAGGTGAGCAGCAAGTCTCTCATTCATTTTAACATCCTCTATCCCTGCTTCATTTTGTATTCTTTGCAAATACTCTGAAGGCGCGCGTCCGCCTATCATACGATTTGTGCGTGCCGAGATAGCCGTTTTATTAATAATACTATTGTAGTACCCGGATGCAATGCCTTCTTTCTTACACCAGGTTGTCGGAAATATGTGATGGATATCAATACAGTCCGCAAAGAATATTTTCTCATCGATAGGTATACCAGTGCGAAAATCACAGCATCTTCTTAAACATCTGTCGTGCATAATCAACGCATGGATTCCCTTATACAAGGCACTCCCACGGGTTCGGATCTCAGGTAAACGCTTCTCTTGGAAACTCGCGTCCGCGATCGTTGGTGGCTCTTTTCCATCTTCTTTTATCCAAACAGGCACTGTAGAAAAATCAATAGCTGCTCGAGTATCAGTAGAAAGGGAGTACATCTCACCCAGCACACCGCACCAATACCAACGCGCAATTTTATGCTGAGTTGCTTCCGTTTCACTTAGATGCCCTAAATCCGTTAGAATCGCTGCAAGTGGGACAAGTTGAGCGGAATAAGGGACATCTTTTGCATTAAATATTTTCTGTCTATGCAAAAAGCGGACTGCCTTTACAAATCCAGTCTCGATTCGATCCGCCCATTCTTTATAATCCTCTCGATTCAACTCTAGGATTTCCTTACGCTTGCAACTGACTGCCGAGCCTTTGTTTTTAGTGGCGACCAATGTAAGTGCCTTTAGAAAATTGATACTATCAAGTTTCCAAAGCAGTTCATACTTTCTGAGACGTTTCCGCCTAAGTTCCCAATCGTCACGTAATTGGAAGTTTTCTGCAGCGAGGGATGCTGTGAGAAGTTCAAACACAGTGAGTGTTACCCCTCCAGTGTTTACTTTCTCAAATATCAAGCAAACGGACTCTTTCGGGGCCCCACCTAACTCAATAACAGGCACATTGTATCGATTAAAGGGTTCAATTATCTTAGTCTCAAATGTAAAGAGCAAGTCAATTTTCTCAGCATCCTGATTCCAATGTTTCATGTATCCCTGCCTCCAATCAGCAGATTCAAAAATCTGGTGCACTGGAAACATGTGGTTTTCATACTGGTCTTGGATTGATGAGAGATCAATAGGTTCTGCCTTTCGATTGGATGTCGATACTTGCAAACGGCGATCTTCTCCACAAGAAACGACAGCCTCCTCACGCTCCGTTTCATTTCCGAGACATGCTTTCATGTCCAAATAATAATATAAACGCCTCGTCCTACCTCGAGCACTCCTCGTAAAAACCCCGTTTTTCGACATTAAGGTTTGAAACAGCGCGGTGAGCCGTTGTTGCCCATCAAGTATGAGCGTCTCGGGTTCCTTATGAACATCTACAATATTAACGCCCTCAACGAGTCTTGTTTTGAAACGGATATCTGTGCCTTCAGCTTTGAGAGTGAGCACAGAACCAATGGGAAATTTCCGAGACACGCTAGCGATAAGGCTTCGAATACGATCATTGTCCCATACCCAACCGCGCTGGAAATCAGGTAATTGTATCTTTCCACTTCCTATTTCTTTGAGCAAATCTTGAAGGAAAGGTTGGTCAATACGAAAAGTACTCATGTTTACCTCCTTAAGTTAACGTTGGCACTTCAAGTTTCTTGATTTTTCCAGATTTTCTGCTCCCAAATTTACTAACTTGTGCAATATAGGTGCTAATTCAGGTATTGTCTCTTTTCCCTTTCTTACAAACTTAGCGGAGGTTCTTTTCTCTTTACAAGGATCATCCATCCAGTATTTTCTAGCTGGATGTGTCATTGTCTCGTCGAGATAATTCAGCAGGGAAGTGCTATCTTCCCATCCTGCATGCGTAATGTATCCTTCGACTATTTTCTTTGTTTCTGTTTTTAGCATTCCGTGCAATTTCTTAACATAGTGCGTCTTTTTTATTGGTTTAAAATCTGCAATTATCAACGATTTGTATGCCAATTCAAATGCTAACCCTGTACATACATGTGCTACGTTCTGTTTATTAAGATCAAAGCCCCTATTTTCCACCTGGAGGTTACTTTCGTAATCCAGACGCACTGCTGTATCCATCCATACTTGGGCTTCCGTGGACCACATTGATGCAATAACTAAATTATTGAGTTTCTTGTTTTCACTTCCAGCCTTTTGATTCATTGCTATTTATCTCCTAAAAACATTTCTGTCAGACTTAGAAACTAACGCCATCGATTCGACCACTGCTCTTGAATTCACATAATTGACTCCCAAATAATTTTGCGTCGTCGATATGTTCGGGTGACCGAGCAACTCCTGCACCAAATAGATGTCCCACTTTTATTCTACACCTGCTGCGTAAACGATTTTCGCAAGAAATGTGTAGCGGCACGTGTGAAGATGTGCACACCTGCACGATTTCACATCTGCAAGTGTGATAGTCTGCATAACGCTATAATCGGTCACCTCAAATATGTTTTGGCAATTCTCTTGACGATTCGTTATTATCATGTCGCGCCCCACATTTTCTGTCCGTCTTAGTCATTTAGGTGCGACTTCACTGGGATTTTAGGGTTTCGCGTGCCCGTTGGATTTCAGGCGTGAACACCGCTTTGAATTTGAGTAGATTCTCAATATGCCATGCTCTGAAGGCTTCTAACGCACTCGGATCAGAATCAATAGTACCTTCGCGATTGACATTAATTTGGCATTTTAAGACATCGTCGCGTCGCTCCCAGGATAACGGAACATCAAATTGGGCATTGATCAAGGATTCCCTTTCTTTGAGGATATCAAAGAAACTTTTGTTTTCCTCGCGATCTCCGAAATCAATGCGCAGTCTCACATACACTATTTGTGGCTTGTTAAATCCTGCAGTATATTTTATGCCTGTAGCTCCTGAGGCAAAGGAGTAGTACCCCTGACCTTTCGAGGCCCGACGCGCTCTTGTAAAGTTATGCTGTTCTCGGAGTTGATCTATCAATTCTTGAAAGTAGGCGGTATACTTGTCCTTTTGACTCAGACGCGGGTCTGGCGATAGTGAGTTGACCACATTCCCGTCCACCTGTTGCAGATTTGCTGCGAGTTCTGCTTCCTCAAAAGTGTCTTGGGGCACGTCGATATTTGGCGGACTTACCTCCCGTGGCTCATTGCTTGGCAATTGTGAGGGTTTAGATTTAAAAAGTTTCTTTCGATACTCTTTAACTTTCTTTTTCGCTTCAGGTGCGTTGATTTTGTCAAGTACGTCTACAATATGGTACAGTGCCACACGCGTATATTCAGCATCTAAATCCTCTGTAGATGGGTGCGCGGCACTGTCTCGCGCTTCTTTGATAATATAGAGCGCGTTTTGCACGTTCATATTATCGCCAAACTGTTGGCTGAAAACTTGCCGCCAGTTTTTGCGTACAAGATTTGGGAAGTCTCCGATGTCAATCGCACTTTCAATGCTGCCCTTATTTTTTAGGTTTCTATTAAACTGGCTTGCCTGATTCGGTGACAGGGAATCATAAATAGCCTCTTTGACGGTTTTCCCTCTAACACGTCTCATACCGCGGACAACAAAGGTGCGCATTGCGTCGCGAAATTCATCAAGTGCATCATTCAGTACAGTTCGGTTTGGGCGTTTTATCATTTTTATATCCTTCCAGGTGTTACGCAAGGACAATCTTGTAAAACGAGGGTATCACTCGTTGGCTCGTATGCACCTTCTCACGGGTAGGACAGGACTCAACGCGGGAAGCGTTGAGGTGAGAACCCTGTCCACGAGCTTAGGAATAGTATAACAAGGGACGCTTTTAGATGTCAAGGAAAAGTGCCGAAAATGCTGCGATACTCTTACCGGAAACACCATATACGCGCGATCAAATTATGTGAAAGTCACACCTTGGTTATAAAGACTGCACTTTTGCGCGGATTTCGTGCATAATCTGAAAAAAAAATCAAAAAAAAGGATTTTTTGCGGTTAGATACCGAGCCTACCGGGGATGGGGATTTCCGTCAGCGACGGCATCCTGGACCGCGGCGTAAAGGTGCTGCAACGACTGGTAGTACTCCATCTCAGCGCGTTTGATACCCTTCGGATCACGACTGGCGCGGGCTTTGCGGAGGTTCTCAAAACGGCGCGAGAGTTCGCGATGAGCGTTTTCTACGTTTTTGAAGTGTGATTCGGAAAGCATGTTTTAGGAGGTCGACCTTTCGTTAATTGACGATGCTATGTCCGGTTTCTTGTAATTTCGGAACGTGCGATAAATCGCACTACTACAAACGGGGTGGTTTGGAAATCAGTCATAAGGACAGGACAGCGGGTGAGGGGATCTCGCCTAATCTTACGAGGATGCCCTGTAACGCCTTTCTTGCGCCTGTCCAGTGGTGTAACCCTCAAGCAATCGGGGGTTTATCGTTGCGCTGAAAGAAACCGTTCAATGCGTCCTCTAATATCTCTTGGGTTGTCATTCCCTTCTCGATACCGATATGTTTCATCTGCCGGTAGACGGCTTCGTCAAAATAGCCTCCGATGTGTTTTTTGTTTTCGCGTGACGGTGCGATTTTCTTTTTGTGGGTCGGCGCAGATTCAACGACTTCCAGTTCAGGTTTCTGGGGCTGCTCGTTCTCTTGGAAAACTTTTGCGAGATTCACTTTCTTTGCTGCCATATTAAACTCCCATCTCTTTGGCGATGTATGTGTAAAGTGCGCTGATTTCATCGCTGGCTTTACTCTTCGGTTCAAACTCTTGGACAGTCAGCCCCGCGTTATAGGCATGGACGAACCCGATTCGGTGTCCGATCTCGCAGGGTGCGCACGGGACATCATATATCTCTACGGCTTGCCGCGCTTGTTCAGTGAGATCGCCGCGGGGTGGCACAGCGTTGAAAACGATGTGTGCCGGCACTCTGGCGAGTTGGGCGACATCGATGGTGGAGCCGATCGCCTGTAGATCAAGGAGTGAGGGTCTACAGGGCATTAGCGCCATATCGGAAGCCCGCGCCGCTTCGAGGGCTGCGACTTCGGTATGCGGTGCGGTATCCAGAATCGCGAAGGTTGCGCCGTTATCCTCGGCGAGTTTCAGGATGTGTTGTAAGCGTTCCGAGTGTGTCGAGATGACTGCGGGTGTATCGCCTTCGCGGTTGTCGCGCCATTTCGCCGCGGAAGACTGTGGGTCTAAGTCTATGAGGGCGGTCGTGTGTCCGGCACGTTCCGCGGCAACGGACAGATGCGTTGCGAGGGTTGTTTTGCCGGTTCCGCCTTTTCTGCTCAAGATTGCAAGTGTCTTCATTTTTACCTCCATCTGTGCAAGGTTGCACGTGTGCACATCTGCACGTGTGATATTGTGCATACGTGAAATCGTGCAAGTGTGCAGGTGTGATATTCTGCACATAGAGATAAAAACGTTAGATTTTGGAAGGGGTTACGTGTTTAAATCGTTGGGATTTTCCGCTTGATAGATATATTCCGACAGCCATGCTGGGGGCGGTGCGTCTTCCGGGACGCGTCCGAGTCTCCTGAGAAACCCGCGTATCGCACCGGAAATATCTGCAGTTTCTTGAGTGCCTTCTGCCTCTACGAAGATGTAGGTTCGACTCGGTGCAACTTTTTTGAAGATACGGGTTGCGATCTTCATCATCTCCTGTTTCGGTGCGGGTAATTCGATATGCGGTTCTCGGATCAGGACAATCATTTTCGGTTGTTCATTATCCTGAAAGCTTTCAGCACCTTCTCGGCAACTGAAGGTAAAGTTATTGAGATCGGACTGCTCTTTGAAGACCATGCAAAAAGGCATTACGGCTGGATGTTGACTTGAGGGGGTGTACGCCTCGAAATCGGATTTGTCATCAAGAAGCTTTCGTCCGAGCAACGAATTGCCCTCTTTCTTGATTTTTTTATTGAACTGTCGTGTCTGTTTTCGGCGTTGTTGGCGTGTGGGGTGTTTCATATTTCTCATTGTTGATGATTTTTAACGGTAAGGCGGGACGCAAGCAGGGAGCAGGCACACCCTAACAGGTTATACTACAAAGAGCGGGTTGATATTCTGAAGGTGTGCACACTTGCACGTCTGCACAGGGTTACGTGTGCAGGTGTGAGCGGTAACCCCCACAATTGGCGGTTACCCCTTGCTGAGTGCGTCTTCGATCGCTGCGTTGAGGCGTTGGACTGCCTGAAAGTACTCCATTGCGGCATGCTTGATGCTCTGTGTATCGAGACTGGCGCGGGCGTTGCGGAGTTTCTCGAAACGCATCGCTAACTCACGATTGGCGTTCTCTAAGTTTTTGAAGTGTAGTTCGGAAATCATTTTTTAATTATTCCTTGCGGTTCGGTCAGGTAGGTCTGATGAATAATGTTCCTCTTCATTACGAGCTATCCATAAAATCTTATTGAACGGGTTGTCGCCAAACGACCCTTCCCCTTCTAAGATCGTAGGGACTGAGTTCGAGGGTGACTTCATCACCCGCGCAGAGGAAAATCCGGTGTCTGCGCATGTTCCCGCAGGGATAGGCGTTGACTTCGTGGTTCTCGTTGTCTTGTAGGTAGCATCGGAACGTCCCGCCCTTGAGGACTTGGGTGACGATGGCGCGTTGGTAGAGTCTCATTGTTTTCCTCCGGGGTGGCATAGACATAGATATAGAATGCCAAGAGTTTGATTTGGGATTCGGTCACGTTTCGGATGTGGATATCGGCATCGGTAAACATATCTCGGATCTGCTGCATGAGTTTTGCCCGCTTAAAAAGGTTCAGTTCTTTGGACACACACACATGAACGGTATCCACACAGGGGTCATAGAGCGTGGTGAGATGCTCTGTGAAGTCATCAAAGCGTGCGTCGTGGCAGATTAACAAGACACACAAATTTTCAAGGAATGGGATGTGGGTGGTTTTGACCATTGGTATCTCCGAGTCTGATATCAGCTTTATGAGTTTGTGGATGTCGTCTATTCGCAAGGTTATGTCTGTCACGACGCAGCCTCCCAATTATAGTAAAGTTTAGAATTAATAGGACATCCTGTGCCGGTTCGGTTAGGAAACCGAACCTACCGGGGGCGGAAAGTGTCCATTTATTTTTCGGATCCACTATAAAAAAGCGTGAGTTGTGCCGCCGCTGCTGCTTTTGCGCGGGGGTCGTGTTTTTCGTAGTATGCGAGAATTCGCTGCTTCAGCTGTGGGTCGCGGACGCTCACGCGTTTTTGCAGTTCAACGAACACCTCATCCGGATATTCCTGATAATCTTGTTCGGTGGGTATATCCGCGCCTGATAACGCTATGCTTTCATAGAGTGCGGTGACAAATAGCGACGCGCCCCCTGTAGACAGCTGCAGGGTTGCATCCTGCCGCTGCCATATTCGCAAGTCTCGCTTGATTCTCTCGATGTAGTCTTCCAACCGTCCGATAATCATTTGGTTTCCTCCTCCTGATATTTCCAATAAACCGTCATCTGGACAACATACCCGACGCTTTTTCCGTATTTCCCGTAACCTTCTGGGTATATCTGTTCACCGGAGACGCGTTCCGCCTTCCGGGTACTGTAGGCGACTTCGGTACCATCCTTCTGTTTGTATCCGCACACAGACCCCCAGGGTTTCCAGCGCAGGTCTTTACCGGTGTAGGTGCGGGTTGCGTTATCCCAAGACTGCACCCACGAGAAGAGTTCTGTCTCGTTTGCGATCTTTGTGAGTTTCGACTTCGCCGACTGGATGGTTTTCGCTTCAAAGTATTCTGCATAGATCTCCCTTTTTTCAGGGTGCCACTCCTCCTCAGCATGCCGAAAGACTTCAATTTTGCCGTGAAACCTTTTCATATTTTAATTTTTCCTTGCGGTTAAACAACGGAGTATTGGACTTTACCCTGCTTTTCTCAATGCGACTTCAACCAAATCCCTTTGAGGTTTCGTCAAAATGCTACCTCTGCAACTCACCGGGATCCACAGTGTACCCCCCATATCTATTTCCACCCGGAAATGAGACCAAATACTCGCCCAGCCTCTAAATCCGATTCCGTTTACAACTTGATTCTTCGCTCGGACCTCATCCCTATCATTCAAACGGGCTTCAAACGCAATTGTCGAGAATCCCAAGTATTTTGACAGGCTGTCATGGTCTACTTCGTAAAGTTGCCTTTTTTCTTCGCCAGTGGCATCGGGACTTCCGAACATACCCTTATATCGGACAGTCTCCCATTCCACTTCTGCCTCTGTATGTGCAATCAATTTTTTTTGTAAAGTGTCCATGTCCCCTGTTTCATCGAATCCTATAACATCCGAGAAACAATCAATAATCCTATCTGCTAAATTCCAATTACTTGGCATCTGATCAAAGCTCCTGTTATACCATTTCTAAGAGATTATATCGCATTGACAGATCGCCTCAAAGACTGCACAGGAGACCAACGGTCTCCTATGCTACAAAGAGCTCGTTTATTGAAACATTTTCAATCAGAAATGGTATTAGTTATCGATTGTCAGTATGACTCCCGCTGAGCCAGGCATATTGGTTTTACCAATGACATATTTCATGTTTCGGATTACCCCGCCATCTTCATCCGTTGCTGGCGACTTTGAATCTCGGTTTCCACCCATTCGCTGTCGAGCAACGTCATGAGTTCCACAATCGCCTCGCGCTGTGCTGTGGAATCCAACGGAACATCGAGTGTCAGGGTCGCAAATTCTGATGACTTGATGGAAACCCCGTCCTCATCGAACTTCGCGGGTGTTACTGTGATTTTCTTGAGTTGTGCGTCCATGTTATATATCTCCTTTTGAGTTTTCAGTCTAAGGCCGCAAACTGGAAAGTTTGCGCTACGAAGTTTTCAGTTATAAATCGCGACCCCAATCGTAATCGATACCCTTCCAATACATGATTTTGGGTGTTCTGCCATCACGATATAGAATCGTTTTCGACTGGATACGTCCATACCAGGCGAGATCCGATAGCATTTTGGCGACTTGCTGATGCGTGAAATCGAAAAGCCACCTTTTTGATTTAAAAGCGTCAACGATCTCGGCGTGGATCTGACAAGAGGTCATCGGTATACTTGTGGTGTGGTGCTCGACAGCCCGTTTGTGAAGTTTCACGACATTTCTCATTTTCTTTCCTTTCTGCGCGACTGTTTCCATTGACGTTTCAGTCTGATGCTATGCACAAACTGGAAAGTTTGTGCTACACTCTACCTTTTTCAGTTTCTTCTGGGAGCCCTGACACTTGCCATGCATCTGGATTTCAAGCAAACCGTGTTTAAACACAAAAATCTGGCAGTTCGCAACTTCTAACAAGAGTTCGTACCGGGTCTGTCCCAAAACCTTTCCGCGGAGGACGTGCCCTGTTCTGAATATGAGTGTCACATCCGCTGGCTTGTGTTCTGCTATCTGGTCACCAACGGCTTTTGTAAATACCTCTGGACGATCCTTGCGCGCTTTGATCGCTGTCAGTGCCTGTTCCTTTATCGCCTTTCGGACCTTGATGTGAGGCTTGAGTGCCTCGATATCCTGTACGCGATAGATGAACATCATATCTATTTTGGGGACGCTGTTCTGACCGAAAAAGAAGAAGTATCGCCTCACTTTGACTTTCCGGGCGGACTCCTTTCGCACGCCTCCATAGCATACAAAGCCGAGCGTGCTATTATCCTTTTTTTGCTTTTTCAAAAATAATTCCAAAGAACGTGTCTTCATTCAGGTTTGCCTCCTATACGTTTTCTGTAGGTGTCGCGACCGAGTGCCTTGATTTTGGCAATGGCGGACGCAACGGCTTCGTCGCGGGATGTGGTCTCGGGGATGTCAATGGCACCCCCGGTGGTGAACTCGGAAACGAACCAACGATCGTCAGGTGTTCCGGGCTTGCGATGGACAACGATAGAAGCCCAGTCGATACCGATGTCAATAACGAGATACGCCAGCGATACCTTTTGCTTGTAGTGGTAAAATCTTTCACGAACGAGGATTTGGAATTCGATTTCTTCGTAGGTGAATTCAGTCATTTCAACTCCCATCTCATATTGGATACCGCATATAGACTTGGAAGGGATGTCCGACGACCCCTTTAAAGAGATATGCGTAAGTTGTCCCTGGTGGGAAATTGTGCCAAGTTTCTGGAGCTTCGGCACGATACCATTGCGACAACTGAAGTCCTTGTAACGCCGGTAGTTTTTTGAGTGCCGTATCGACGACTCTTTTCGCAGCGTCCACACTTTTTCTATGGAAAACTGCGGGCAAATCGGCGATCTCCGCAGAAGGCACGAGCGTTCCATAGTAAACAATCTCAAAAACTATCACAGTTCACTCCTTATTCCCAATCACCAGATTAAACGAGCAGGAAGCCTCGCCTTTTAAGGCGGGGGAGGAATGCTCGCCCTCGTGTGTTAGACCATAGCGTTTTTTGAAAAAAACACTTGACTTTTCTACGAAAATATGGTTTAATAGATGTATCACGTTGGCAGACATACAGAGCGTTACCGCTTGGTAACGTGTCTGCCTCCCACTCTGTAGGGGATAAATACGTGATACGTGAGCGTCCATGAAATTAACCTTTAAGTACCCTGTGTATCCGACGAAAACACAGGCACGAACATTGTTTGACTACTTTGACCACTTGTGTGAGTTGCAGAATTCTGCCCGCAATAATCGCAAGTATGCCTACGAGGAAGAGGGGCGTTTTGTTTCTCAAGGTGAGCAAGAGAAACTTTTGACAGCAGCGCGTGAGAAATATGACGATTTTCGCGCCGTGCCTCAAGATTTCCAAGTTTCTGTCCTCAAGCGCGTTGACAAAGCCTTTGATGCGTTCCGTCGGCGTTGCAAAGAAGGCGCAGAGAAAAAGGGATACCCTCGCTACAAAACGCGTGTGCGTTCTCTGACGTGGTGCTTGCGAAAACACAAAGTCAAGGATAAAGCGACAGGCGGATTCAAACGTGTCCGCCAAAATCCGATAATAGAAACGGATTTCCGCCATAATCGCTTGAAAGTGCCAAAACTTGGTGAAGTCAAGATACGCATGCACCGTCCCTTTGTCGGTGACCCGAAAGAAGTTACACTCGTCAAGAAAGCGTCTGGCTGGTATGCTCATATTACCTGTGAACTCCCCGATACCTCGAAAGTTGAACCAACAGACGCTGTTGGCGTTGACGTTGGCACTGTGCATTATTTGACGACTTCCGAAGGCGAAAAGGAAGATAACCCCCGCTGGTATCGTCAAGCAGAAGGACTGCTGCACAAGCACAACCAGACGATGGCACGCCGAAAGAAAGGTAGCCAACGTTGGCAGAAAGCCGTGCATGCGATTGCGTTGCACCATGAACGGACGGCTAACAAACGTAAAGACTTTATCGGTAAATTGGTTTTCAAACTTTTCCATCATCAGAAAAATAACGTCCTTGTCACTGAAGACTTGGGCATTTCCAACATGGTAAAGAAAACACACCTCAGCAAGAGCATCAGCGACGCGTCTTGGGGGAAGTTCTTTGAATGGGCTGGAAACATAGCCGAAAGAGACGGTTTCCATTTCCACTCAGTGAATCCCAAAGATACTTCGCAAACTTGCTCTGCCTGCGGTAAGAAGTCAACAAAGAAACTCTCTTTAGCGATACGCACTTTTGAATGTCAGTTTTGTGGCACGGTTTTAGACCGAGACCACAATGCTGCCTTAAACATACTCTTTCGGGCGGCTTGCGCCCATCGTGGAGAGCGTTGGGTTACCAACCTCTGTGAAGCGAGAAACTTATCGGTAGACCGATAGGCTTGTTTTCTTAACAAGCCACCTGCCTTTAGGCGGGGGTACATTGACGTGAGGTGATCCATGCTTCAAGAACAGCGGCAACCTGGACCATTTCTTCCAGCAGTGCTGCGTCATTTTTCTCTAAGACAGCCTTAGCCACCTCTCCGGCTTCTTCGAGGAGAATCATCCCCCATTTCTCGTCGGGATGTTCTTGGTGTCCCCACTTTGCTATCTGTGCTTCTCGTTCCATCTGGATCAAGTCCTGGAACGCGTGTTTCGTAATTTTCATTTTTTAATTATTCCTTGCGGTTCGGTTAGGACGGTTGGGACCTTCCCGTTCCATTCCGTATATCCGCCTACGCCGTTGTTGCAGGCTACGCGCTTCGGGAACGGACGAGGGGACCTACGAAGAAATACCCAAGCAAAAACCCCCTACGGGGATTGCAGGTCTGCAGGTGTGCACACTTGCACAATTTCACATCTGCACAGGTGCGGGGTTGCACGTATTTTAGAGTTTCCATCGGGGTCTATCGCTCCGTGAGGGCAGAAATCCAATAAAAACGGTTCCGAGTATGAGCATAAAATCTAAAAGATCTATCATGATGATTTTTTTCCTTTGAGTTCCCGGAGCGGTTAGAAACCGCTCCTACCGGGTTCTGGTATCCGTTCTCGCTTGATTTGCCCGCGGGCAGGTCGCAAAATGGCTCTGCCGG
The DNA here is from genome assembly GCA_009840385.1 of Candidatus Dadabacteria bacterium. Lineage (NCBI taxonomy): Bacteria > Pseudomonadati > Thermodesulfobacteriota > Candidatus Dadabacteria > Candidatus Dadabacteria bacterium. The sequence continues at coordinate 30,265 of VXNX01000002.1, read as the reverse complement.
AAGGCGTGAACTTTCTCATCCGCGGTAACGCCTTTGAGCACTGGCGGATCGCAGGGATGCTTCCCGATCCAAACGATTTCAGCACCGCAATACTTACAGGTGCTCTTTCTGTGGTTGGTTTCCTTCGGTTTGGGTGGGTTTTCCTTCTGGATCTCAAACATCAGGGAACGCACGTCGTCTGGGGAACATCCCTGCTGTTTTGCGATTTTAACGGGAGATAACCCTTTCCAACTGTAGCAATGTCGCCAGTGGTCGTCAAGTAGCTCCTGTTTCAGCGTTTCAAGGGCCGATGTCCTGCGTTCTGTAGGTTTTTCGCTCATTCTAAGCCTTCCTCTATCATGTAGATACCTGTTTCTTTCGTATACCACCACTCCCGAAGTTCGGAAAAGAAAGTTTCAAAGTCTCCTAAAGTGCCTAAAGTCTGTAAAGTTGCAAGAGAAAAAGAAAGTTTCAAACATCTCTCCTACGCTTCTGAACTTGCAAACTTTAGTACACTTGCAAACTTTTTCCTTCTTCCTTAAGTGAGTTCGTCAATCGCTGTGAGTGCGCAGTCTAACAGGATTGCGAAAATCTCACGATCGTCAGGGAGATTTTCATAGTCCAAGTAGGCATCGTTAATATTCTCACAGATTTGGTGCCAGAGCGGGTGTTTCTCCACGGGCATGACCTTTTTGAGGAGTGCTTCAAGATCGGCTTTCACAGCCTCGAGGTCCACATCATGGAAAGGATCCTGTTCCGCTTCGTCCTCATCAGCAGACGGCGCGAGGGTATCGGAGACTCCGCTTTCTCTCAATAGATTCCGCAGATATACTGCCAACGGATATGACTGCTGTTTCATGAGGTTGGTCATATCTTTGACTTCATCCGCGGTTGGCATCCCTTCCCGATCGCTTTCTCGGTAGACGCGCAGAGCCTCTAACAGTTCTGACTCGGTAGACGCTTGGATAAGCTCGTTTTCCTCGTAGCCTGATTCAGCATACCAGGCTTTCCATTTCGGATGGCGTTCGTTGAACGCATCCCAAACGGGGTCCATCGGGGAAACCTCCTCAGCAGTGCCGTGTGCGGATTCGAGTTCTATTTCGGTCTTCAACCCGTCCGAAAGAACTGTGCGGACATTCAAGATGAAAGCAAAGGAATCTGTCTTCATCAATCTCAACAGGTCCCTGAGTTCTCTTGCCGTTGCTGCGCCTTTGTCATCACGCTCCTCATATTTTCGGAGTGCCGTAATCAGCATAGATTTTGAGGCTTTACCGATGTGATCAGACGCAAACCTACATGTCTCCTTGTCCCGTGCCTTCCACGCCTTCATCTCTGCCGTGACCAGTCCCCACAACCCTTTGACGGTTTCTTCAGAAACAGCTTCAGGGGCAGATTTCTCATCGGAAACCATCTCGGAAAAGTGCGCCTGTTGCTCATTCCTTCGTCTGTGAGCAACAGGGTTAACGTTCTCGCCACTTGTTGCGAGAACCGCACTTTTCCGATCCTCTGCTTCGGTTTCCGGCGTATCTATAGGTTCTGGTAAGACTGACACCGCCCACGAAATTTCGCGTCCATCCCGAACCCACTCTTTCGGGTTGAACTGAATAAGCACTGCGTGAGCGTCCTCGGTAATCTCAAATAGGACTTCAAAGGGTTGCGAGGGGATCCTGCCTTGAAACGCGTATTGCCTCCGAATGGCTTGCCGGATACGAACCTGAAATGCGTCTGCCTTCAGCTGACTTCTCGAATACCCGAGAATCGGACCCTGAAACCGTTTGATGAGTTGCGGTAGCACGGATTCATCCCAGTCCTTGATGATCCTCCGGTAGTGCCGTCCTTCGAGTTGTTCAGCGAAAGCGACGGGACGATCCCGCATACATTCAATCGCACCCTCATAATGCGCAGCGGTCGGTTTCGTGTTCTGTGGGATTCGGGGGTCCGCGAGTTCAAAATAGGTCTTGATGTATTCCGATTCAATCAGCGGCGTTCGACCGACGGGGAGCCTCTCAAATTTCTGAAGGCGTTCGATTTGGGAGGTGTGCCATGCGCCCACTGCAATATGAAAGCGAGACTTCACGGCATCGATCGCAGCCTCCCGCTCAGTGTCCGCTTTCGCTCTCTGTTCCTCAAGCACTTCGCCCACAGACTTCTCACCAGCAATGACCTCATCGGATCGCCGTGCGCGGGATACGGCTTTGGCGCGGTCGATTGTCCCAAGACCAACACCCGCCTGTTCTGCCATCTCCGCTTTGGATTTGGGTTGCGATACACCATTTGGTGCATCGTCGCGCTGTGAATCAACATCCCCGCGCGCCAGCCAATTGTTCATCTCCACGACGATCACCCCTCGCTGTCCGGGTGTCAAGTGCCGGCGTTCGATGTTCCGTGCCAGCACAAACATCGCGGGATCGCCTTCGTCCCGCTCATTCCATTCCTGGAACTTCAACTTGCGGATGAGGTTCAATTCCTTCGCCGCGCGGTATCGGTGCCAGCCGTCAAGGATTTGTCCTTCATAGATGCGGATGACAGGTTCTATGAACCCGTTTGCCTCGATAGAGGCGCAGAGTTTCTTGAAGTCATCGTCCGGCATATCGGTGAACAAGGCGGAGAGTTTGTGCCGCTGGAGTGTACCGGAATCGACGAATTCCCGATCTATGACGATAGTCGGCGGCACGCAGCACGTTGGGACACGATACCAAGAATAATCTCTGTAACCCGATGGGTTATGATAATCGTGTATCTCGTTCCAGCTATAACCGTCTATGGTGATTCGGTAGTCCTTGTCGGTTTCCGCTTTGACGAGGTCCTGTGGACGCCGACTACCGGTGCTGAGTTTGAGGTCTTTCGTGGTGACGCACTTGAAGATTGGGATGTCGCCGTCGTGGTCGTGTGAAGCGTGGTATGCCTCAAACTCGCTTTGGAATTTCAGTCTCGCCTCATTTGAGGGGAAACGGATATTAATGTGGTGGTGGTCGCCGTGCCATATCTGGCCGTATCGGTTGGCTGCCATTGTAAAAGTCTCCTCTTGACTTTCGGCTCGGCTTCGTGTTAGAATGGATAGCACAAAGCCGAACATGGTTTCTCCGGTTTTGTAAAGGAGCGGTCCGTCCGCTCCTTTTTCTGTTATTCGGGGTCGTTCATTCTTACAACAATTCTGTGGATCAATTTACACGTTACGCTTTTTCTTAAATCTTGAATATCTAAGCAGGAAAAAGTTTGCAAGTGTACTAAAGTTTGCAAGTTCGGAAGTTCGAACTTATGTTTGGAACATCCAAGTGCCTCTTGCAACTTTACAGACTTTAGGCACTTTAGGAGACTTTGAAACTTTCTTTCTTTGGACTGGTGTTATGCGTTGTGAGAGATTCAGTGTGCATATCAAAGACTCCCGTTTTCTATTAAAATATTGTAGACATCCACCGTTGAAAGGGAACACACAGCTGCGATGTCGTCAAGCGTGAGGTCGTCCTCCTGACGCAATTGCAGGATACGTTCAGGGGTTACCTCCTCTGGCGGTATCAAGGGGATCGGCTCAAACACCTTTCCGAATCGTTTCGGAGGCGTATAGGTTTTGGAAAAAGTTTGCGAGTTCGGAAGTTCAGAAGTTTGCGAGTTGGGAAGCGGCGTTTTTTCAACGCTATCAGACTTCCCAACTTTAGCAGACTTTACGGACTCTTCAACGCCTGCCTTTTCTTTCTTCTGCCGGAGGACCTGCGCTTGCTTGGGGTTCCGCAATCGAATGCCCCGCTTTTTGAGTTGTGTTCCGACGGTAACTGCAGTGCATTTAAAGCGTTCCGCGATCATTTGAAGTGCAAGTTCTTCTTCGAGATAGAGACGTTCCATCTCCGAAACATCTGTGTCTGTGAACTTTGAGGAACGGATTCTATCACTTCTGAGGGTGTAGCCAGCTTTCAGAAGTTTTGAACGGATGGTCGTGCCGGAGGTGCCCTTCTGTGCGCCGATAACGGCAAGCGGGAGCTGCTTTTCAAAGTAAAGCCGCACGAGTTCATCGAGGTCTATGTCAATACCCGGTGGGCCCGTCTGGTTTTTGTGCGCTTCTTTTTTGGGTCTGCGGGGCAGGTTGTGCTTTTTCATCCAGTTGCGGATGGTCGCTGGAGAGCAGTCGAAGATCTTTGCGATCTCGATGCTGCTCTTTTCCTCATCATAGTAGAGGTATTTGATTTGGTTGATGTCGATATTTTTCATGCTCCTTCACCAACTTTCTGATAGCATCCTTTTTTGACTTTCGTAATTAGCCCATTTTCCACAAGACTTCTGAGTGTGAGCATGACGGCTTGCCTCTTAACTTTGGAATACTGCTGGATGTCAGAGGGTGTCCATAGCTGCCCATCCGCCAACAAACCGATGATTTCCGTTTCTGTAGCCGAGAGGATCTTGATGTCCTCACACCACCGAGATGCCGTACTGATTGAGATATCGAATTCCGCCGCGATGACTTGTAGGGTTGCGCCGGCTTTCCGCCGTTCCCGGACCTGTGTTTTCACGGGATAATCTCTCACGGCTTTGACATCCTGGATGTCCCGACACCACCTGCCTACCTTGTCGATCGAGAGTCCGAATTCCGCCGCGATGGTTTCCAGCAATGCCCCCGATTTCCGCCGTCGTTCTCGGACTTGTGCTTTCAGGTCAGCGTTATTCAAGAACTTCAAGAGGTTCTCCGACTGTTCTGGGTTCCCGTTTGACCTCAGAGGCGTGTTATAGCCGTTCGGGTGTTCCGTCTTTCGCTGACCGATGTACCATCGTTTTATGGCTTGCAGGTCTTTGAGCGAAAGCCCTGGATACGGCACGAATTGGACTGACCAGTTTTCGAGTCCGGTATCGGATAAGGCTTCGTGTAGCACTTGGCACTTTGCGGTCCCTGTGACGTGTTGATAAAACCGCAAAGGCATATTGCTATCCATACCGACGAACTGCTTGCCGTTGATTCTATTCGTAACGATATAGATGCCTTTATGCTTGGGTTGCGGTGTATTGATTCTCAAGGGAGCCCCTCCTTTTATCATAATCTTCAGCGTCAAATTTTAGGATCCACTATAATTTCTGGTCAAATAGCAATTGTGGATAACCTGTGGATAACTCGATTTTTGAAGCAAAAGTAAAATTCCCATAGTGCCATGCAAAATTCCCATAGCGCCATGCAAAATTCCCATAGCGCCATCCCCTTATTCTTAATAAGTATGTGAACCCTTGATTTTACAGGGTTTGTTGAAAGCGCGTTTCGCGCTATATAAGTACTCTTATATAAGAGAAGAATTATGTAATTCGGCCCCCCTACCCCCCGTGCAGAATAAAAGCGTTTTGGCGGAGGGGCCCATAAATTTTTAATTTTCAACACAAGAAAGAGAAGATTTCGCGCCATCAGTCCTTCCTTTGCAACGACCGCTGAATTTGGAAATGTAACACAACATAGCGTTCAAAATCGCTGCAGATTGACTTCGGCATCACCTGGGCCCTATGATAATCACTCACCCGCTTCCACGTTCCGTCGCGTTGCCGCCTTTCGATCTTCATGTAATCTTCGAGCGGGCATCGATACTGGAGATTGTTGCTATACCAGTGCTCGTCATCGGTCTTCTGGAGTTTCCCGTTGACCCATTCTTCTCGGATCGGTTCAGTTTGCGTCTGTCCTGGGAAGGGCTTCGGATACAGTTGAAAGATCGCGAGTTTCGATTTGGAGCTCATCCGTTCCAGCATGCCGGCTTTCATGAGTTCGATGATGGCCGTGTTAAAAGTTCTGAGTGTGATTCGACATCTTTTCGACAGTTCGAGGAGTGTTGCCATTTCTGTCTGTCCTGCGGTATCCTCGTGTGCCTTCCAGTTTGATCGCAGTTTCAACACGATCCAGACGAGTGCGGCTTTCCATGAGATATCGCCCTCGAAACAGCGTTCCAAGGGACCGCCGGGCCCGCGTGGCACTGCAAACATCAGAGGTTTCCCGTCCTTATTGACAGGGACCTCCTGATATTTACAGAGATGGTGTCGGATCCGATAGCGGTTTCCCGAAGGGTTGTCGTCGTCAATCGTTTTGATCCATCGCTTGTCAGAGAGATTCGCTAACGTTTTTCTGACGTACCGTCGCGACATCCCTACCCCGAGTATTTTCGATAGGTAGGGACCCGACATACTCCAGGTTGCTCCCGAATTCCAGGAACTTCCGTGATTCAGGCAGAGAAGAATTATTGCTTCAGCTGCCGTGAGGTTGCCCTCGCGGAGTTCCCACAAGACACTGTATTGACCGCGCGGCACGGGCAGCGTGTCGGCTTCAAACTCATGCGGGATTGGGTATCGACCCTCAAGAGGAATATAGATTTGTTGGACGCTCATGGTGTCCCCTTTCCGCAGAGAAAAAGGCATTGCAGAGCGAACCAGAAAATGCTGATATATGTGGTAATATTCATATCAAAAGTGATATGGAGATACAGTGCTATGCAGACACAAAGCGCGTGCATAGCACGATCTCCAGTAACCAACAAATGTACTGCCATCAATGAAAAAACGTTTGAGGTCTGGACGTTTTGCCGTATCTCACGACACGACAGGTAATCTCGGACGTATCTCCAATTGCCAGTTGGGGAGGAGGCGGGAGGTAAAAGGTTACCTCGGTAATCCGCCCCCAACGTCCAATGATAATCATACCTAATTCCCCAAGGGAAATCAGGTAAAAATTACCATTCGGTTTAAAAATAATCACACAAAGACAAGTCAAGGTATGCTATAATTAAACCGTACTGACAAGTTCGCTTTGACAGTACTGTGGACCGAGAGGTCCATTCTCATCGGTCCACTAGTATTTATATCTACAAAAGAGTATTTTAGCAAAAGACCGAAAAAGTTTGCAAGTAAAATCTTCTTTTGCGTTCCTACACGTTTTTTCGGGGATGGCGTAGTGCAGTTATGTTTTAATCAAAACCTCCAAACTTTAGATGGGTTGTCAACTGAAAATAAATACTATGTAATAATAGTATAATAATATAGTATAATAATAGTAAGATAAAAACAAATTAATAGTATACTACAATAAGTATTTGCGCAAGTCTTTTTTCCCTTTCGTAATCCCTGCCCATTTTTTGGGTGTGTTGACTCCCAATTCCTGCCTTAAATCAATTTTTTATCGTTGAACAACAGAAAACCGGAGGCTTCTATGTGAGAAAATTTCTGTTTGGGTGTATGTTGTTTAACGATTTTAATATTTTTAATATATGTTTTAACATGTTTAAAGGTGCGATGAGACCACGCCACACGTGAGTTCCCAGACTTTAATATGAACGTTTATGGGGTTAAAGGTGAACGTTTATGGGGATTAAAGTGAACGTCTATGGGGATTAAAGTGAACGTCTATGGGGATTAAAGTGAACGTCTATGGGGAGGAAAAAACCTTAAAGTGAACATCTATGGGGAAATTGTCTGAATCGCGGATTCTGCGGATTGTCGCGGATTCTGGAGGTTCCTGTGCAGTCCGAGAAAATCTGTAGAATTCCGAAGATTGTTCTTGACTGCTGGTTGAAAAAAAGGTATAATAAACATATCAGGTTGGCAGACATGCGAAGCGTAGCCTCTCGGTTACGTGTCTGCCTCCCACTTCGCAGGGGATAAACACCTGATACCTGATATACCATGAATTTACGTTCACAGCAGATAGAACTTAACCCGAATAACAAGCAGTCTACGTTGATGTCACAGCATGCTGGCTATGCGCGTGTTGCGTATAACTTCGGCCTGTCGTCTTTTAAAGCAGGACTGGATAAAGACGAATGGCGGGATTACCGAGGAATAAAGCGCGAGTTCAATGCTGTTAAGCGTAATAAGTTTCCTTGGTGTTCAGAGTTATCACAGAACGCGTCCAAGAATGCAATACACAATCTTGGAGACGCTGTTACACGCTGGAAAAAAGGACAAAACAAGTTCCCCGTCTGTGATAGCACCCACACGCTGAAGCGTGGGGCTTCGGCTTCGTAGACAGTGCGGTTTCCTTGAAAAGTCCACCGTCTTATTCCGTCTCCACCCGCGGGCATTTCCCTGAAACTCTCAGTCGAGTCTCAGGCATATCGTATTTAGGTAACGGCTATCCCTGCCCGCAATATGTTTATCGCAGCGTTGATGTCGCGGTCATGGTCAGAACCACATTCAGGACACGTCCACTGTCTATCGTTTAGAGAAAGATTTTCGTTATGAAAGCCACAATGACTACACGGTTTCGTTGTCGCTGTCCATTGACCCACTTGGAGCAAGGTGCGTCCATGTTTTTGACACTTGTATTTCAATATCTCAACGAACTGGTAGAACCCAAGATCGGAGACCTTCCGTCCCCAAAGCCGTTTCATACCCGCAAGGTTCAAGGTTTCAATCGCAATCGTATCAAAAGACTTACAAAGATCGCTTGCCAATTGCCAATGAAAGTCTTTGCGTTGGTTACTGATTTTCCGATACAGGCGTGCGAGGTGTCTCACACACCGCCACCAACCGTTAGAACCTCTAACCTTTCGGGAAAGACTTTTGTTGAGAGACCGAAGTTTGTTCAAGGACTGCTTCAAAGGTTGGGGGTGTTGTTTCTTCTCACCCGTGCTCAATGTCAAGTATGCGTCTTTCAAGCCGAAGTCTGCCCCAACGCTTTTACCTGTTGCCGACAGAAGTTTGCTTTCTACAAAATCAGTCAGTATACAAAGCCAATAATCACCACACGCGTCGCGCTTGATCGTGATACGACGGATATTACCTTCAAACTCACGGTGTTTATGAAACGTATAAGCCACTTTATCATGTCGCCATTTACCTTTATCCCATTTTCTGAAGTTCAACGTAATACGATTGTCTTCAAGAACCCAACCCGCTTGTTTGAGCGTGAAGGATTTGAACTTATGCCGTTTCTTGATTTTCGGTTTACCCCCAAGTTTCTTGAAAAAACGCACATACGCAGCGTCAATCCGTTTGAGTTCTTCTTGGATCGCTTGACTCGGCAACGCTTTCCAATGTCGGTGTGTCGTCCGTTTCAAATCCGTTGCGTGAGCAGACATAGCAGGATAGTTCGCATACGGCAGTCCACTTCTATATCTTTCGTCCTGCCACTTATGGAAATACGCATGCACTTGCCACATATCGTCAAGCAGGTTGCCAAGACGGATTGTATTCGACTGATCACCAAACTTATACTTATACGTTTTCATGGTATATCAAGTATCAAGCCTTTAACCCCTATCAAGTGGGTAAGCAGACACGTAACCTTGCGATTACGCTTGATATGTCTGCCAACTTGATACTCTAATTATACCACATTTTTAAGTCAATGTCAAATCTATTTTCAACGACAAACCCAACGCCCGCCTACATCCCCAAGCTAAAGCATGGGGTCTTGGCGGGAAGATTGATAAGGCAAAAGCCATACTTGCTGGTGTTCATGCCCGTATCGGCAATATCCGAGAGGATGCTCACCACCAAGCGACAATCCGTATTGTCCGTAAAGCCTCTGCTATCGGTATTGAGACGCTCAAGATCACCAATATGCTCAAGAACCGAAAACTTGCAAAGGCACTCTCGGATTCAGCACTCGGTGGCTTTCTCGTCAAACTCAAATACAAAGCAGACCGTCGGGGTATACCGATAACAGAAGCCCCACAGTTCTTCGCCAGTTCCAAGACCTGTAGCAACTGTGGACACAAGAAGGCAGATTTGACGCTCTCTGAACGCATATATCACTGCCACGAATGTGGCTTTGAATGCGACAGAGACCTAAATGCTGCTGTTAACCTGTGTCCAACTTAAACCTTAACCCTTCGCCACGAGTTGCGAGGAGAAGTAAAACGCCTGTGGAGTTTCTGTAAGACCTCGTTGAGAGGCACGAAACGTTGAAGCAGGAAGTCAGACAGGAAATCTACGATTTCTGTAAGTTCTACACAACGGTTAAACATGAACGTTTGTGGGGAAATTGACTCTGATGTTCCCTGATGGATGATGATTCGTTAATTGACGAAGGGGGGAAAGTCTACAAACGGCTAACTATGAACGTTTGTGGGGAGTTGTCAGAATCGCGGATTTTCGCGGATTATAGGAATTTGGGGTATCGTTTGATGCCTGCAGGACCCCCCAAAGAGATGCACAGAAGACTGACAGTTTCCCATGCTACAAGTTAACTATGAACATCTATGGGGAACACTGCAAAAGATAGTGGGAATACCCGTAGATACCTGCTTGTCATCGGAAGATATTATAGAGGCTTCGACTTTAATATGAACGTTTATGGGGTTAAATATGAAAAATTATGTTGACAATTATTCATATTAATTGTAGGATGGTTGTAGGGTTATAGGTTCGGGTTGCGTAGCGGAACGAACCTACCACCAAAAACCAAAAACCATTAACAAAGGAATATCTCATGAACTTAGCGAAAATCAACGAATTTGTCAAAGCGAGTCCAGCGATACAGATTCAGAGTAAAATTTCGTTGCTGCAGCGGCGTGCGTGGAACGTGCTCCTCGCCAACGCCTACAATGAGCTCCCGAATCAGGAGATTCATCACGTCAGCATGGTGGAATTAGCGGCGAAGTTAGGTTTCGATAGCAAGAACGAGGACTACTTGAAAGAGATGTTAAGGAAGCTGCGTTCTTGCGAGGTTGAATGGAATCTGCTGGGCAAAGACAACAAGCAGAAGTGGGGTATAGCGGGTCTATTGGCTTCCGTTGAAATCGAGGATGGCATCTGTACGTATGCTTTTGCGCCGCATCTGCGTCTGAAGTTGTATAACCCGCGCGTCTACGCCAAGTTGAACCTCCGCCTGCAAAACCGGTTTAAGAGCCAGTATGCCTTAGTTTTGTGGGAGTTGTGTTTCGATTACTTTGATACCGAACGCGACGAGGGGGAAACGCCCTTCATTGCGTTGGATACGTTTAGGGAGCTGCTTGGGATCGAAAGCGGTGAGTATCCGGCGTATAGTATATTCAACCGTGCGGTTATCAAACCGGCAGTCAAGGAGATCAATAAAGAGACGGACTATCATGTGGAGGTCGAGCAAAAACGCATTGGTCGGCGGGTCGGTAAATTGAAGTTCCGTATCACACGGGTCAAGCAGTTACCGGTCCAGGAGTCGTTGTTCCCAGATATAGAGAACCTCCCGCCTATTGCGGTTGAGCTTGTCCAAGCGCGGATTGAGCGGAACATTGCCTTGAAGATCGCTGCCCAGGAGTGGGATTTTGTGAACCCTGAAAAGTTGCCACTGCTCGATACGTATCCGGATTTCATGGGGTATGTCGCTGAGAAGATTGAGATGTCGATTGATGCGGTGGGTGTGCGGAATCGTGCGGGGTATATTATTAAGGCGATCCGCGAGAACTATGAGGACGAACAGGTGCAGAAAGAGCGTCAGCTGCGAGCCGAGAAAGTTCAGGAAAAGGAGCTTGAGGACTTGACGGCAGAGTACAAAACCAAGCGAAATACCATCATCCGTCAAGCCATCCACACCGAGCCGGAACTCGTTGAAGCCGCCGCGACGCGTGTCCAATCTCATATCGTCCGTCAACGGCTTGAGGCGCAGCCATCTGCAATGGCGGCATATCAGAAAGGGGGCATGGTGACGGCGGAGATCAACGCCATCCTTGAAGAGGAGTACTGTCAGGAGTTGCTGGCACCGGTTGTTGCAGCGTATGAGGATGAGAAGGCGCGGATTATGGGGGAAACTGTCTGAATGCCCGTCGCATTTGGGCGAGTACGCCGCAAATCGCGGATTTTCGCGGATGAGACGGATTACACGGATTTTTTAGTGAGAGGGTTTTCGGGAGAACGGGAGGGTGCTGGAAGGGAAGTTTGATGGTAGTAAGTGAAATCCGGTCGCTGTATCGCGACGAAAACGATTTATTCCGGGAGGTCCTCAAGCGGATTTATGAAGAATGGGATGCCGAGTTAGAGCAGTGGCATCTCAAGAAGATTGAATTCGTCTTTGAGGATCCCGATCTCCCAGTGCCTTCCGATGACCCCGCGGTGGCGGTAGAACGGCGGCATGGATGGCTGGTGCCGCCGGCATGGGAATTTGTCAGCGAGGTCTGGGAGTATGAGCGGAAACCGGAGTCAGAGGTCGTCTATGGCCATGGGGATGACGACGAGGTTCCTGTTATTCGGGAGTAGGGGGGTTCGCGGATTTTCAGAAAACTGCCAAATCCCTGAACCCAACCAACCTTTATTTTCACGAGTTTCTCCTTAAATTTCCCAATTTCTCCTTAAATTTCCTGTTTTTTTCACATTTTGCACGAAATCCTCTCGAAACTGCAGTCTTTATAATCAAGGTCCTCTGTTGGCACTGAATTTTCGACAGTTTTGGGCGGCATTACAAGGAAGCAAAGGCGTAGAGAACAAGATAATTTGTAATTCGTTTGTTTTTTGTGCTATACTTTTCACTAACTTGGCGGATAGGAGTTTCACCTCGACACACCCTTGTGTCGAGTCCTATCCAATCTCGTGAAACGGGTTGAATGCCGGGTTGCCAAGGGAAACCTTGTTGAACATGAGTTTTATTCTATGTTTGGGTATCGCTTTCTGCTTGTGAGGTGTCCCGAAAGCACGGAGTAGATTGCTATTTCGCAATCATAACGGAATGATCTACATCCAGATCATCTTATAGGAAAGTCTCAAGGAGTGTGGAAATGAAATTACGTTTTTGTGAGTCCGAAATTGACTATTGGGCAAACCGCTACAGGGAATTCCAACGTCCGGCCGGCCGCGAGAGAGAAGATCTGGTCATAGAACTTCGGGGCGACATTCAGCAACGAGAGTGCCTCACCAGATCTGAATTGCATAAAGTCGCATATTGGAAAACGAGAAATATATTTGGGAGGGCAGACTTAACATTAAGGAACTCTGAGAAGTTCATACAGGAAGTCACCACACAAGCATTCACGGGCACAGACGATTGGGAAAAATTAATCTCTTTGACCCGGTTAGAAGGCATCCAACAGCCAACTGCTTCCGCCATCCTACACCTCTATGATAACGGAAAATATCCTATCTTGGATATACACGCGCTTTATTCTGCTGGGTGGGCGTGGAAAAAAAGAACCTCCTATCCGTTTTGGCCGGAATACGTTCAAGGTTGTCGGAACATTGCGAATCGTAACAGCGTTTCAATGCGACACCTTGACAGGGCATTGTGGCGGTTTTCGTTCGAGCAAGGAACGAGAGAGCCCGGGTGTTGAGGTTGTAGATGAACGGCGGACGATATAGAATGCGATACACCTCCATGAGCGGAGGTAGAGATTCTGAGGTGATAAAAGATAATTGATGAAGCGGTTTCTTACTTTTTTCTTCCTAACGATTGCGATATGCCCAGTATTTACAACAGTGGGTTACAGTGAGGTTTCCCTCGTCCATGTCGTATTCCCGCAAAAGACCCCGATTGCAGTGGGTGAACGGTTGAATGTAGATATTCAAATAGCGGATGCACAAGACATTGCGGGGTATGAACTCACTGTCAGTTTCGATCCAACGGTTCTCCGCTATATTGGAGGTGGGAATGCGGATTACCTGCCGGAGGGAGCGTTTGCGTTATCGCCGATAGCGTCTAACGACAGCGTTTACATTGCGGCGACATCTGTCGTTGGGGCTGCTGCTGCGAGCGCAGGGACGCTTGCCACACTCACATTTGAGGTAGTTGCCATCAGTGCATCGACGCTCCAATTAAAGGATGTTATCCTCTCCAATAGTGCGGGGATGTCATTACCCGTTACCACAAGAAGTGGGCGCATTGAAACGATCCAGTCACTTCCCATCGGGGATGTCAACGGAGACAGAAGCGTCAACATTCTGGACTTAACGCTGGTAGCAAGCAGTTTAACGGTAGGTACTCCAACACCTCCGCGAGCGGATGTCAATGAAGATGGAACTGTTAATATTTTGGATATGGTGTTAGTTGCCCAACATCTTGATGCTATTGGCGGCAATACAGTAAAATCTAAAGTTGGAGTTATTCCTGTTAATCCTGATGTAACTGCTGGAATAGATATTGACTTTGCCGCCGAAGATCAGGCGATCCGCGACCTTTACGCGGAATACGCGCTTGCCCACGGCGACCAAGATGTTGACGCGCTAACGGACGTGTGGCTACCCGGCGAGAGCAAAGACATTTTTACCGCTTGGACGTTCTGGGCGGGCACCTTTGAAAAAAACGAAGGCGGAAAGGCAGTCAGCAAAGCATGGGACGGCATATTCCGGCTCCGCGGCGGAAAGATGGAGGTTGACATCACCTATATCGCTATCGATAGCAGAGGGAAAGAAGCCGTCTTACGAGGGGCGTATACTTGGGGGAATCAGAAGGGCGATCTAATTTCTGCACTGAAAAAGGATGGCACGGACTGGAAAATTCGTGCAATTGATTACACCGATGGAAGGTTTGGCAGACAGGTGAAGGACCTGCTTGAACCTGCTCATATCTTTGAAGAAAATCCGGAGAATCGTCAGGCAGCGGTGGCTACGAGACCGCCTATTGACTTCGCAGCAGAGAAAGCCGCAATTCAAGCGGTTTATAGTGCCTTCTACAAAGCCTTTAACGACAACGATCTCAAAGCCATTGGGGAGACCTTCCGGACGAATGATGGCAAGGTTGCCTTCGGAACGATTTTTGCCGGAAATGAACCTGTGCCAATCGCCTTCGGCTGGAGGAATGTTGAAATCGCTATTGAAGGTTTATGGATCGGCATCGGTACAAAAGGTGCCAAATGGGGACGTGACGATGTGTTGAAGGATTTTTGGATTCGCTATAAAGGCAGCAAGATTGAAGCGAGTGTGATAGGGTACAATTGTTACAAAGGCTCGTTTCCTGGCGAAACGCACTTGTATCTGATGAAAGAGGCAAAGGATGGGTGGAAGATTCACGAGTTGGATAGCAGCACGGAAAATAACCTTGGCATCTTTGGCTTTCACAAAGGTAAACCGCGTCTTAAGGAAGCAGGCCGCTTCTTTACGACAGATGCGGACAAAGTCCCCGAATAAATCCAGTGTCGGTTCGCCTGTTTCGCCACCAAAGTAATTACGGATTTCACTCTATTTGTAATTTTTCTGTTTTTTGTGATATACTTTTTATTAACTTGGCGGATAGGAGTTTCACCTCGACACACCCTTGTGTCGAGTCCTATCCAATCTCGTGAAACGGGTTGAATGCCGGGTTGCCAAGGGAAACCTTGTTGAACATGAGTTTTATTCTATGTTTGGGTATCGCTTTCTGCTTGTGAGGTGTCCCGAAAGCACGGAGTAGATTGCTATTTCGCAATCATAACGGAATGATCTACATCCAGATCATCTTATAGGAAAGTCTCAAGGAGTATGGAAATGAAATTACGTTTTTGTGAGTCCGAAATTGACTATTGGGCAAACCGTTACACGGAATGTCAAAGTGCGTCCGGCCGCGAGAGAGAAAATCAGGTCATAGGATTTCGAGGCAAGATTCAGGGGCAGGGTTCCCTCACCCAATACCACCTGTATAAGGTCATTGATTGGGTATTAAGCGTCTACGGGGTGGACGCCGTAGGTAGCGCATCAAGGAACAACGAAACTCACATAGAACTAACCACCAGGCAGGCATTCACAGTCACAGACGATTGGGAAAAACTGATGACTTTGACAGCGTTAAGCGGCATCCGACAGACAACCGCTTCTGCAATTCTACACCTCTATGACAAAGAACAGTATCCTATCCTCAGTGGACGGGCACTTTGGTCTGTGGAGGAACCGAAGAGAGATTATTATCCGGACTGGCTTTGGCTGAAATATATTGAGTTTTGTCGGGATATTGTGAAAAGGAACGAGATAGAGATGCGGACACTGGATAGGGCGTTGTGGTTTTATTCGTATGACAGTAGAGAATGCTAAATAGGAAATAAACGAAGGAAGTGAATTATGAAAAAGGAACCTTCATGGGCAGATGACCGAGCCTTCTATAGAAGTACACGGCATTCCTCACTCAAAGGGGAGTTTACCGCACGTGCGCGAAAAGTCCTCCCGGCTGCCCAGCGAAGCGATTCTACACCAAAACCTTTGATGTCGTCTGGTGTGAAGCAGAAAAAGACGATTGGCGTATTTTTGAGTTTTGAGTTTGGTAAAGATGGTGAACTGCATCGCGCCTTCTACTCCGAAGCGGCACGGTACTCGCGATATGAGATGATAGATTATTCTCTCAAGAAGCCGTATTCCCCTGATTTAATCTGGTTGGAGAGTACAAAGAAGCAGATAGGGCTCTCGGACATCATAATTGTAATGGTGGGACGGGAGACACGCAATGCACCAGGGGTCAAAAAAGAGGTGATAGCGGCTCATCGCTTAGAGAAACCGATTTTTCAGGTTCACCCTCGGAGACGAACGCACGGCAAAGTCTACGGAGCCGGTGAAGTGGTTCCGTGGAAATGGAAGCGGATTGACGCGAAGATTGCCGAAAAATTGTTGAAATGAAGCATTTATTGTGTCTCCATTTATTGGACCTCCAATAGTACTGACTTGGATTGAGAAGCCACGCGATTGTAGGATTGAAGCAGAAAAACGAACTTAACACAAAAGGATTCTATTATGTCGGGAGAAACGACTTTATATCAAGTTGAAACGGACACAACATTGGGGGAAGGTGCTTGGAAACTCGCTGTCACGCAATGGTGGAAAAAGCTTCCATACCGAGGAGCGAGTCGCGTTCTATTATGGGAGAATGTGGAAGAGATGATCCCATCTCAGTTCACCTTAGAGCGTATCCTGGCGAGCGATGTTTATACCAATGCCGTCAAATATATTATGTTGGGTACCCGGACAGCTGAGCAGTTCCATAAGTGGATTAACACATTTCGGAGACCAGCAGAGACGCTCGGTGATCGCATGGGGCTATCGCCTAAGAGGATGCAGCGAATCATAGATGAAGTAACAAAAGAACATAACTGCACCGCCCATTAAGTTGAAACGATAAGAATCTCGATATCGCTGGCACAATCACAAGTACTACCCTTGGGTTACAGGACTTGGAGGCAAACGTGAAAGAATTCCTGTTAGCGGATGCACATCAGTTATCAACATCTCCCTCTGAATACGAAGTCACCCGACAGCAGATAGAACGGGCAGAATACAAAACCTTCACACTGGGTGAGGCGGACTTTGACGACCTCGTTTTTATGGAAGCGAATGACGCTGTGTGGGCAAACAATCAGAAGTTGGTAGACACGCTGACACCGAAAGGCAAGTCGCGCACGCTGAAGGAAGTCGTGGATAGGATTCTGAGGGTATATCCGTATGAGAGTCCCATCCAAGTCTTTAAGCAGCTCTCCGAGGACGAGCCATGGTTTGAGGGGTGCTTTCTTATCAGTGCGCGGTTTGATCCGCGCTTGATGGGGGAATTGTTGATTCGACCGCTGGCAGCTTATGAAAAACCGGCGCATTCCCCGGAGATCCGGTTTTATCTTGAAGACGGGAATCATCGGGCACTGGTGTATGCCGTTTTCTTACGGCTGTGTGCGCAAGTGTATCAACCGGTTCGAGTCATTTTCAGCAAAGATTGGACGCACCTCTATCCATGGGCGCAGTTGACTTCATGACACAAAAGTTGTGTGCCTAATTTGAGAACGGGAGCGAGGTTTGGTTTGTAATGAAACCAGTGTAAGTTGAAGATGTCGCATGAGGTATTTATCCATGAATTTTAACTGGCGAGATGTGCTCATACGTAATATTTCTATAGACGAAGTGGTCGAAAGAATCGCGGGGTTGGGAGTTCCGGGGCTGGTGTTGCTTGGGGCTATGTCGACCACAGGCTTGTTTGGTGGCGCGGCAATCGTGACGGGGTTGGCTTCGCTCGGAGGTCCTTTTGGAATGATCGGCGGAATTGGTGCTATCGTTCTATCTGGATTCATCGCAGCTGCAATCTCCAAATATGGCTTTGAAAATATCTTCAGAAGGGTGGTTGACAACTTAAGGGAACAAGGTGAAACGAAAGAGGAAATCCTGCAGAAGATAGACCGTTACCCGATTGCCAAGGCGTTGAAGTTAAAACTTAGAGACTTTATAGAAAATATGGCGTTTGAGGAAACGGAATCTGCTGGGTCCTCTGAACAGGTGCAAAAGCTTTTAAGTATAATGGAACATCTCATTGGGGAAGGTATTGGGCAGCTTGAATCGCGTCTCGACAAGAAGATTGACGATGCCAAAAAGGAACTTAGCAAAGGTATTGGGCAGCTTGAATCGCGTCTCGACAAGAAGATTGACGATGCCAAAAA